>JBARAD010000170.1:0-1935 GCA_049791675.1 Chryseosolibacter sp. | reverse complement strand
TCCATCATCCCGCTTCCGTTAGGGTAACCGTTATGATCAGGGTCTTTTTCCTTTTGTAACCAATTGATGCCTTTTTGCAGGTCCGGATAGACCTGGGTGATCAGTGCCTTATCTCCCGTCCATGAATAATAGTTCCAGACTAATGTGATGAACTGCGCCGTCTCGTTCACATTACCAGCATTGTACACAGATCCATTGGTGGACACTTCGTGAATGATTCTCCCATTGGCGTTCGTTTGCTTTGAGATCTTGTTCAATAACAGAATGGTGTTCTTCACCAAGGAATGATCACCTGTTGCCAACACACCCTGCAGCGCGTAGGTATTGTCACATCCAAACCACCACGGATAATCAGGAAGGCCAGCCGACAACCCTGTTCCGTGTTCAGGGACAGCGCGGACCAGCCACTGCGTGTTGTATTTCAGCCATTCATACATCTGCTGAACACCACTATCCGGAATGGTCAGTTTCGCCGTGTTCGTGATCAATCGATAGCGGGTTGCCTTTGATCGTAAAAGTTCGTCTGCTTTTGACTTCAGCAACATGAAATTCGATCGCAACTCCCCTTCCGATTTGTAAGAACCGGCAATATACATTGGAATAGTAATCGATTGACCTCCATCAATCGAAAGTGAAAACCTCAAGCACGCATTCTTCCCGTTTCCCCTTGTTCTTATGAGGGCGCTGTCAACGGTGTCGGGCGACAATCCTTCTGCCGTAAGCGACGAACCGAAGGCCACATACCATGGATTATTTTCATCCTTACCAATTGCGGCTGATAGCGTATTATCGAATACAACCTGATCTTCCGAATCAACCATGTTCGTCCGCTCACCAAGCCATGTGGGTCTCAGGTCGGTCTTACCGACGAATGAAAAAGTAATATCCTTCTTTGTTTCGCTCTCGTTGATCACTTTGTACTGTACAATCATCCCCTCTATACTGTCAGGAATAACCTGAGCGCGCTCAATGGAGATATTTTCCCCGGCCCACTGGTAGGAATGCTTGTTCGCATATGGATAATTGATAAAATGATCAGCCTTTTCAAGACTGAAAAATCGATCTGTCCCTTGAATTGCTATACGCGCGGAAAAGCCATCCATTAGTTTTATGGGATGATCCCAGATGCCACCCATTTCTCCGTCTATATGCCAGCCAAGGTCCGGGAAACTTCCGTCCTGGTATCCGACCATGTAAAGGCGATCTCCGGCAGTTACGAAGGGTGATTGCAGGTATTCTGCTTTGCCTTCAATAGAATCGATCATTACTATGTTGCTGAAGAGATCAGATTGATACGGATCGCGGGTTGAACAGCTAACGATCAATAACACACCGGTAAGGAGCAAGATGAATGTCGGGGTGATTTTCATAGTTCCTAAACTAATGCGAAAAAATAGAATGGCATATACGTTTTAACGATATGATGTCCATTTATTAACTACAAAAGCGTTGAACTATGCCAAAGTATTCTGATTTGATCGACTTGAAGGGCACGTTCGGCAACCTAAGCTTCTATCAGCGCAGGGGTGTGAATTGTGTACGCAGGACGGGTGGTGTGGTTGGGGCCTTCTACCCAGTGTTAAACCTCTACTTCGGTGGCGCGCTCAACTGAAGTGGCCGGTCGGTTAACACACCGAGTATTCTACTACGCGGTAACCAATTTAACAGGTGATACGCCTAATGCCCTTAAAAAAGCTTCAATCTTCGGATTAAAAACTTCCAAATCGTCCGCTTTAACCTTGTAAGGGATCTTTGACTTAATTGTATCCTTATCTTCAGGACTGAGAATATCGCTCACCCGTAATTCCTCAACCAGGAGAGGCTTCCATGACATGGTGGACTCAAGAAACGTCCTGATATTTTCTTTCTGACCGTCGGCGCCGCCGCAGAGTGCAATCACAGAGTACCTTTTCAGGTTTCCAGTCTCCTGCCTCG
>JBARAD010000169.1:0-3761 GCA_049791675.1 Chryseosolibacter sp. | reverse complement strand
GTCGACTTGAATATTCGCGAACGTCACTTCGAGAACTCTTCCAAGCATACCTTACCCTGGACAACTGTATTTACTGCATTTAGGGGAATCGTTTGTGCTCCCCTGAGGCCAGTCTGACATGCCCATCGTGAAAGGAAGGAGATGCTGATCACACGCTTCACTGTGGGATGTCATCCGACGAAAGCTTGCGCGTGAACCCCGTTGAATGCAATAAAGTCGGAATCGGCAGCCGATCCTCGTGTGTCAGATCAGCCACGGGCGTCAACAAATACGGCGACGGCCGCAACTGGATATCGCGTTCGCAACGCTTAGGCTATCCGCGAATTGTACGATTGTGTGTTATGTGGCTGGCCGGCCTGCGGATCACTGCGGGGACGATCACGAAAAATCTGGCCTGCGCGGTCGGTGAGAAATGAGCAACAAAACTATCTGCTGCTTTTTTCATGCTGGCCGATCGCCCTGTTCCTTCGTTCACCGACTACCAGCACCCATGCCTTGTCGTCCGGTGGCCTGAAATTTCCATCGGCGCTGACTTTCTCTTCCTTCATGAATTCACCTTTAACAGGATCAAACCAGTAACAAGGAAGTTCGCGCGGCAAATTCTTTATCTTAATCTCACCCCCTTTCTCAAGATAGGCGATATAGAAGACTCCCTCCTTCGCAAGAAGCGGTTTATTTCCCACCGTCAGATCCCATCGCTTTTCCATGTCGGCGAAGTCAAAGCCCTGAAAGGCCTTCGATATGGATGCAACGTACTTCCCACCTTCCAGGTCAAGGGCGTCCCGCCAGGACATCGGTGCGTTCGTCCATTCCGGCCAGCCAGGTTCGTCTGCTGTCACTTTCCACTGCCATAAGCTCGCGGCGCCGTACACCACACCCATCGTGCCTCCATGCATCAATTGCGACCATGCATCATGACCCTGCCACCACCCGAGGCCAAGTTTGCCTTCGCCCATCGCCTCGTAGGTGGACTCCCCATCCATGTTCGCTTTCGTCGGTTGCGCATCGTACATCCGTTCTACTTTATGGTAGAGGTGTTTGCCGTCGTGACCGGTCTGCGCCCACTGAAAATCGAGCCAGGGTTCTTCCTGATAAATGCGGTTATAATGAAAGCAACAGGTGCTGTCGCCCTTGGCCCAGGTCGCCAGCCAGTCGTCATAAGGACTGTAATGCAGTCCGACGGGTTGACCATATCCATCCCATTCTTCAATTGCTTCTCCGGCAGGTTTTACGCCGGGCACATTTTTCGGATTGCCATCCAGATTGATGAGCCATAACGCCGGCATGCTTCCGTAACGCGCCACCAGATACTTACAATAGCGTACGTATTCCTCAGGAATTACTTCAGCCCCGATAGCAGTTTCTCCCTTCCAACCATACCCGTGCGCAAAGGGCGCATACACTGGCGTTAGTCCGTGGTTGATGAGGATATCGACGAGCGAATCAAGTGTTTGAAAGTATTCCGGCTTCAATTTATTCAGGTGTCCGGAGGGAAGATCTTCAAAAGCCACGTCGAATCCGAGCACCGTATTTCGTGCTTCCGGACCTTTGGCGAATTTGTCTGGCTGTAAGGACAGGAGCAGCGCCGTATTGAATCCTTTACGGCTGCGATCTTCCGCATAGGTAACGGCTTGTGCTGGCGTGGCGCGAAACGGGATCGACCAGGGAGTATCCCCGACTACAAGGAACGGCGTTCCATCGGCATGAATAACATTGCGCTTGCCCGGCGACATTTTTAGTAACCCATGGGCTAACAGTTCGTTCTCGCCCGCGTATGCTACCGATCGAATCCTGCCTGTTTTACCTTGCAATCCGGCGTCCTTAACGGACGCATGACTCACCCAGGTCCATGTGCTGGCGGAGTCCGGCGGTGCAAACCGGACTTTCCACGTGGTGCCCCCATCCCAAAATGCCGGGCGCACCAGGCTGTCGCCTGCCTCGTTGGTGAAGTCCACCCATACGTCGACATCCGTGTAGCCGTTGACAAAAGAATTTTGGGAATCGAACGCAACTTCATAGGTCGTCCATTGTTCGACCTCCGGAATAATGTCGGTGTGTTGGCAACTGGCGAGCACGAAGGCAATAGCCAACACCTTGAGTGTCTTCATTGGGTCAGTTCATCGTTTAGATTACAGGGAGGATGGGGTTACCGGGCCCCTGACCTTCCCGCTGGTAATCTAAGCCTTTTTCTCCGGTTCCTTTTCACCGACCAGCAAATGCTCTTCAATCACTTTTTCGAAAACATTTTTCGGCAGTGCTCCGGGCTGCATAGAGGGCTGGCCTTCGACGGGGATGAAAAGGAATGTGGGAATGCTGCGGATACCAAAAACGGCTGACAGCTCCTGCTCGGCTTCCGTGTCTACTTTGTAGATCAGGAGCTTTCCTTCATATTGTTTGGCGAGCTGCTCCAGGATCGGAGCAACCATTTTACAGGGGCCACACCAGTCGGCATAAAAATCAATGATGGCGGGCAGCGTGCCGGCATATTTCCACTCCTCATTGGCGGTGTAATCAAACACTTTCTGCTTGAAATCTTCTGTTGTCAGCTTGATCGTCATATTGTCGTTTTTAACTGTGCAAAATTAATCAATGCCGTGCCGGCGTTCTGTGACCTGGGTCTCATTCAGTTTGATCCACAATGGTCTTTCATTAAAGGCGGAAAGAAGTAAAAACGTTCCAGAACGAGGTGCGTTTGTTTGCGTCGGTCCTGATCGAACGGTCGAAGGGTATTTTAAGCTGATAGGCAATATTCTCGTCCGTTGAGTCATCGAGTACATCCAGGCCGTACCGGATCTTTTTCGGATCGTCATAGACAAATGTGCCAAACAGACGGTCCCAGACAGAGAAAATATTGCCGTAGTTCGTATCAGTCCACGGACGCTCAAAGTGGTGATGGAACTTGTGCATGTTCGGTGTGATGAAGATATAGCTCAGCGGCTTGTCGATCCAGCGGGGGAAGTTGATGTTGGCGTGTGTAAAGTAGGTGAAGAATACCGTGCAGATCCGGTAGAAGAAGTAAAATGCAATGGGGGCTCCGGTGACCAGAACCGCGCCGAGCGCAAACAGCTCACGCATAAAAAAATCTCCGGGGTGATGGCGGGTTCCGGAACTTGCATCCAGGTGTGTATCACTATGGTGGATCATGTGGAACTTCCACATCCAGCGCACCTTATGCAACAAAACGTGTACGGTATACTGCGCCATGAGTTCGAAGATGAGGATGGCAATGATCAATTCCACCCAGATGGGAAGCTCAAACAAGTAGAGCAAGCCAAACTCTTCGCGTTTCAACCATTCAAACACACCTACGGTTGCCACGCCAAAAAGTGCATTGATGATCATGGTCGTAGAAAGAAAGACCATGTTCACGCCTGTGTGTCTGAGCTTATTGTAAGCGAAGCGGAACAACGGAAAGCTTCCTTCAAGAATCCAGCAAAAGGTAAGGCAAAGGAACACCCAGGCGGCGCGCTGCCAAACGGGCATGATTTCAAAAAACTCAAGAAATGACTCCATCTTGTACGCTGAAGTTTCCTTGTAAATTACGCAGATTTCGGATGTTCAGCAAATTATGATGTGTTGATGTGTTGACGTGCTGAGGTGTTGAGGTTGTGTTAATGTGTTAATGTGTTAATGTGCTAAGGTGGTAAGGTTGCTAATGGGGAGAAGTGTCGGTTTTGAGATTTACCATCTCCTTGAGACAACATCAGCACATCAACACACCAACACATCAGCACAACATTAGCACATTAGCACTTTAACAC
>JBARAD010000168.1:0-6882 GCA_049791675.1 Chryseosolibacter sp. | reverse complement strand
GCCTACAACTTTGCATTAGTCTCCAATGATTCTACCTATAACACACTGGTCGGCAACGTTTACTTTGAAAAGAGCGCGCGATCAAACTGGCACGTACATCCGAGTGGGCAAATTCTTATTGTACTCGATGGCGAAGGATATCACCAATTGGAAGGACAACCAAAGCAAACCATGAGAAAAGGTGATGTGATCAAGTGTCCACCGAATGTAAGGCATTGGCATGGTGCGACTGAGTACAACAGTCTTACCCAAATGTATATTTTGCCAAAAACAGAAAATGGAATTGTAACGTGGTTAGAGGCTGTGACGGATGAGCAGTATAAATCAACCAATTGAAGTGAAATGGAAATTATCAGATTAGGTTCTCAGCCTTCAGTTAAAGGTCCGGAAGATTGGTTTACCGGTTCGGTTCGCATTAACTATTTGTTTCAACCAAACGGACACAGACGCGCGGGTGCAGCAGAGGTAACATTTGAACCTGGAGCAAGAACAGCGTGGCACACGCATCCTTTGGGCCAAACCTTGATTGTGTTGTCAGGGGTAGGATTAGCGCAGCGTGAAGGTGGACCCATTGAAGAAATCCGACCAGGTGACATAGTCTGGTTTGCGCCAGGTGAAAAGCATTGGCATGGAGCATCGGCAACAATGGCAATGACACATATCGCCACTCAAGAGGAGCTGAATGGGATAGTCGTGGATTGGATGGAGAAAGTGACTGATGAACAATATCAACTTGATACAACAAAGGCAAAATCATAAACTAGCCATAACATTTTATTTTTCTGAACAAATATGATAGATCGAATTCTTTACTCCATCATTTTTCTTAACATCGTCATATGTCGCATTCTCTCAAACCAACCCGGTCATCGATGCATTTCAATCGGCGAATGTCATGACTTACCGCGTCATATTAATGGACAAAATCGCCTTAATTCATCGAACTTCTGTATTCCTGCGGAGTAAGGCCAAAGATAGGTTTATGCGATTTTATCGATAGGCTGGCGATTCAAATGCGGAATTGAACAATGCTAACAGATCTTTATCCTCCGGAACGGATCTTTGAAGAGGGGTGTTCTCTTTTAGAAACTCAAAGAAATATTAGTTCCTGTTCGACTAAGAGACTTTTTAGAAACAGATCCATTATTTACCGGACAACAATGAATGGGAAGCCGTGATTCGCCTGTCCTATCAAGTCGGCCGGATATGGCATTAGTTTCCGCTTACATGAAGTTCCGAGCTTGTGTGTGGATTTGATCTGGATTTGATATGACTTGTCTGTAAATGTGAATCCCTATAAGGTCCCTGTAACGTCCCTATAATGTCCCTGTAAGGTCTCTGTAATATTCTTCTGTACGAATAACCGTGGCGAAATTCCCGGCGGGGTGAATGGAAATGTGGAGCCTGCCTGGTAACTTCCGTGGCATAAACCCAATTTATCAAAGACTACCCTCATGACCAAATCAAAATCCAAAATTAGTCTTTCAGACGTGCCCCCAGGCATGATCCTCGTCAGAAGTCGCGCCTATGGCGACCATGTCCGCGCGAAACGCGGTACCTACAAGAAGGCCAGACTAAACGCCGCCCTGAAAAAAGGCACTGTACTCATCGCGGAGGCCAATGCCGCGGCAAAGCTTTTCAAAGATGCCATCGAGCCCTACCGCAAAGGCCTCATTGAAAAATCGCTTTGGCCAAATCTTCTTTCGATGTTCCGCCGGCAACAGACTGAGACTGGCATGGTTGATTTCAGCCAGCTGAAACCTTTTGAGATTCATAGCCGATATACCTTAGACAAACTTCTTCCGGTGCAGGTGGTCACCAGCTATGATAACAATACCCGTACGCTCCGGGCGGTAATATCTTATGAAGGTCTCCCCCACTTTAGCAACTCCCGCATCGACGGATACAAACTCAGCGCAATCGTCCTGTTTCCGGACTTGAAAAAGAAGACTGCCAAAACAGTGGTCGAGGAATCCGCTATCCTTGCCCTAAAGGGAAAGCAATCACCATTCGATGTGTCGGTCTCCGTTTCCGGGAGGGCGAAATGTTTTATACTCTGTTTAAGAATCGATGGATACAGCGCAGGTAAACTACACCATACGATTGCGACGAAAGGCATGAGGGTCATCGCTGCAGGAGCTATCCCGCGATAATACGCTTTCAAATGCCGGGACCGCTTGATTGAGTTTAAGTTTCCGCAGGGAGCCAGCTTCATAAGTACTAGTTCTTAGTTGCGTTAATTAGCGTAATTTAAATTTCTATTGAATTGAGCCGAAACGGTGCATCAATCATTTCTTCAACGGAAACCTCGTGTCAGTTCGACGCTCAGGCTTTTGACGCAAATTGTACTTCGCCCATTCAGGGCTCCCATATTGTTATCTTCATACCCCAGGCCTCGCAGAGACTGCTCAGCCTGGGCTAGGATACTCCACCCCGTTGGGGCTTTGTGTCGTACTGGTGGATACGCGCATTTTAGCATTACATTCCGTCAACGGTTCCACAACCGTTTGTTACAAAGGTGTGTGCTTTTTTTTGATAGCCCCAGCGTTATGAGGTAGCTGCTAGTCCTACTTTGTCATGTTTGAGATTTTATGTTGTGTGCGGCAACTCGCTTCGATCAGGCTTTCCTCCGTTTGCCCGATGGTCCGTAGGTAGAAATAATTTTCCTGGGGCAAACTGTTTACTCTCTCCATTAAACCCTGGGTTGAACCCAGGGCTATTCAAAATTGAACCCTTCCAGGGTTTGATAATCGGATAACATGACAAAGTAGGGCCAGCTACCATTTCCTGGGGATACGGAGTTTGCATGTAATTCAGGGGAATACAATGGGGGTCATCAGCGCATAGGAAGTATTGTATGGAATACCTTGCAGAGCAAATCCGAACCAATATCTTTGAGGTTTAAAACCGCGCAAAAATTGATCAGGCATGAGGAAACTGGTGTTTATTATCGAAGACGATCTCGTTCAGCAGAAAATGCTGCAGGTTCACTTTGAAGAGGTCCTGGCCAACTACACGGCACGCACATTCTCTCATCCTGAAGACATGCTGCAGCACCTTAAAGAGAAACCCTTTGCCGTCGTGCTGGACCACTTCTTTGGTGACAAGAACGGCAAGACGGGTCTGGATTACCTCAGGATCATGAGAAAGAATCACAGCTCCACACCGGTCATCTACTATACTACTTTTGACGATGAACCGACACGCGCGGAGGTGATGTCTCTCGGTGCGGAACAGTACATCATCAAGAACTCAGCGTCACTCGTCAGGCTCCGGACCGCCCTTGACAACCTTCACGAGAAAGAATCAAAGAAAGGCTTCTTCGGGAAACTCTTCAGTTAGTGCCTCCAGGGAAGAAAGTAAGAGACAACACCTTTCTATCAATTTCTGGCTGCCTCACAAGTTAGCTGCCTTGAAATTTGCAGGATTTCCTTCAAACTTGCCAGGTGGGTATAACGTTTTTATCCGCGTCAGCGATGCAGGATCCATTCTATTTTCTCGATGACGACTTCTGGTATAACGGCCGGTTGGCGTCGACATTTGTCTTCTCGCTCGTGATCATTGTCTTTGCCCGCTATCTCGTTTTCGCGTGGTTGTATAAGACCACGATTGAATGGCTGACAGGCTCGCCGCGAAACCGGTTGCGAGGGAAGCGAAAACAAATCCGGCGAGAGATCTGGTGGGCCTTCGTGTCGACACTTGTGTTTGTGGTGTTGGCCTGCATGGGATGGTGGTTTTATCAACAAGGGTTCACGCGTGTGTATGAAAATGCTGACAAATATCCCTTGCCGTATTTGATTGTTAGCCCTGTGCTGCTACTCGCCTTGTATGAAACTTACTACTACTGGCTCCATCGTTGGATGCATTTTCCAAAAGTGTTTCGCATCGTGCATCGCGTCCATCACGAAAGCCGGCAGCCCACGGTGTTCACTTCATTTGCGTTTCACCCGATCGAGGCGTTTCTCCAACTCGTCTTCTTTCCCCTGATCATCCTGCTGATTCCGTTTCACTACATCACGCTTTTCATTGTGTTCACGATCATGTCCGTTTCCGCAGTGATCAATCACAGTGGTGTGGAAGTTTTCCGAAGCCGTGTTTTGCTGAATCATGTTATCGGCTCCACGCACCACGACAAACATCATGCGCATTTCAAATACAACTTTGGTTTGTACTTTACCTGGTGGGACAAGTGGATGAAGACGGAAAGAACGGACGACAGCGTTTCTTCCACTGACCACGCTGTCAGTCGATAACTCACGAAGAAAAACATACTTTGACTCCTGCTGAGGTCGAAAACAGGGCGTTGGCCTGGCCATTGTGAAGAAAATACTCGACCATCGACATGGCCTCAATGAGTAAATGACCGAAACGGAGGACTTCATTTTGACTTCTTCAAGCTACCGGCAGGAAATCCAGCTTTTTTTAACTAACAGAATAAATCATTATTTTTCACTCATAATTTTTTACCCATGAACAAACGTTACTGTATACTCCTCTGCACAGCAGCTATATTAATGGCATCCTGCGGAAAGCAAGTTGAGGAATCTGAAACTACAACCGATAGCGTGGTAGTTTCTTCTGCGCCTGTAGAAACCAAGGAAGCGAACACCGACTATAAGCCGGCCTTTGACGGTCAGACGCGTATTGCCGGGGTTAAAACTGCAACTCCCTATGAGTTCGCAATTTTAGACAGCACGTTAAATAAACCATGGGGCGTCACTGCACTACCGGATGGAAGATTCATCATCACAGAAAAAGGCGGAACCATGCGAATCGCATCAGGTACGGGTAGCATGGGAAGCCCGCTCAGGGGCATTCCTAAAGTAAACAGTGAAGGGCAAGGTGGTCTTCTCGGCATTTGCCTCGATCCATCATTTGATCAGAACAGGATGGTCTATTGGGCATTCTCTGAACCTCTGCCGGGAGGAAACGTTACTGCGGTAGCCAAAGGTAAATTGTCGTCTGACGAAAAATCTATGGAAGGTGTCAAGGTCATTTACCGCGCCACCCCTGCTTATAAAGGTACTTTACACTATGGCGGACGTGTTCTGTTTTCGAAAGATGGTCATCTTTATGTTTCAACTGGAGAACGGTCCGATCTCGAAACGCGTCCTCAAGCGCAAGACCTCAATTCGGGTTTAGGAAAGATTATCAGGATCACTACTGATGGAAAGCCCGTAAGCGGTAATCCTTTTGAAGGAAAGTCAGGTGCACGTCCGGAAATCTATTCTTACGGACATCGGAATGTACAGGGCATTGCATTTCACCCCGAAACAGGTGATTTGTGGGAAACTGAATTTGGACCAAGGGGTGGTGATGAGTTAAACCGTGTACAGCCAGGTAAGAACTATGGATGGCCTGTAATCACTTACGGCATCGAATATGCCGGAAAAAACATAGGCGACTCAATCCAGCAAAAAGAAGGAATGGAGCAACCTGTTTATTATTGGGATCCGGTGATCTCTCCGAGCGGTATCACATTTTACAGCAGCGATGCGATGCCGGAATGGAAAAACAATCTGTTCATCTCGTCACTTAGTGGTATGCACATCTGTCGACTTGTGATTGAAAACAATGAGGTTGTAGGTGAAGAGAGGTTGTTAGCAGACCAGGAACAACGCTTCCGAGATATCACTCAAGGTAAGGACGGTGCATTGTATGCCATAACAGATCAGGGGCGGCTGTACAAAATTTACAGGAAATAAATCGCATAGTTTAATCGCCCTTCAGGACCTCGGCCGGGTTGCTCTGGGCAGCCCTAAAGGTCTGCGATCCGATCATGATGAATGCTATCGCCAAAACGGTCACCAGCCCACCAAACAACTCCCCTATCCCAATGGGGTCGTGGAAGGGAAAATTGGTGAGCACGACATTTTCGAAGAAGAGATAGGTTATGGGAAGGGCTATCAGCGCTGATATCGCAAGTAGCACCACGAATCCGCGACCGAGTAAGAACACCAGGTTGCCGGAGGTTGCGCCCAATACTTTGCGGATGCTGATCTCCTTGAGTCTGGTTTCGGTGGTGTAAACCACCATGCCAAGCAATCCCAATGAAGCGATGGAGATCGCGATGAATGAAAGGAACCCGATAACCTTTATCATCGCGGAGAGTTCGTTGTAGGCGTCCTCGATCGCATCCTCATAGAATTGGGCCTCGAATGGATGAACGGGGTCAACGCTTTTCCACACTTCCTGGATCTTTGCCATGGTTTCAATCGGATCCCCTGTGTTTATGCGTACATTCACCAGGCCATCCCGCTTATCGGATGTCAGGAACGCATCGGGTGTAAGGTATGTAAACACAACCGGTTCGATGTTTGAGTCAAGCTTTCCATAATGAAAGTCTTTCATCACACCGACGATCGTAAGCTTTCTATTATCCAACAGTATCTCCTCGCCAATTGCCTTTTCCGGATCACCATTGGCAATGTTAAATTGCCTCAGCGTTTTTTCGTTAACGATCAATTCGCCCGTTGCATCCTTCGTTACTGGTCTTGTTATAAAATTCTGACCGGCGATCAGCTTATAACCATGCAGGGGTATATAGTTCTCATCGACTATGTTTAACAATACGAGAGCCGAATCGCGCAAATCCTTGTATTTCAGGAAGCCACCCCAGGCGTTGCCGACGCTGGTCAGGAGTCTCGACTGCGAGACCCCTGAAACTTCGGGCAGGGCTTTCAGCTTGTTGATCAAAGCTTCGGGTTTATTTTTCTGCAGACTGATATTGAGAATGTTCCAGGTATTAAAGCCGAGATCGAAAGCGAGAATATTCTTATATTGAATGAAACCGATCAGTGTACTGGTGATGAAGATCAACGTAAGTGTATACTGAACTACCACCAGCGCGCGCCTGAAGCTTAGCCCCTTGAACACTTTTAC
>JBARAD010000167.1:0-2148 GCA_049791675.1 Chryseosolibacter sp. | reverse complement strand
AATATAGGTATTGTATTTTTGGGCCAGTTTCCCCAGCCGTTCGGTTTCTTCCCCGGGGATATCGATAAACAGTTCTCGGGCCGCGATCACATGAGGAATGTCAAAAACTTCATCAGTAAATCCGGTCAGGGCACCCTCCGGCAAAGCCACGATTTTAACCGGCATATTTATATTCACTGTTTCCACTGCGCCCATCATACAATCCTCGATCATATTCAGATTGGCGGCAATTTGTTTTCTGGCACTGATTCCATAGACGACCGTGGAGAGGCCGATTGCGATATATGGTGCGATGGGTTTACGATCATTTGCTGTGTTCATTTGTATTCCTCCCTCATTGAAAAATAAACTCGCCGTGATGCAAGTTCTTTCCTCTATTATTCTTTCCCAATAACCTGAAATCCTTCCCGAGAAGCAAGGGGACGTCAGACTGTGTGAGATCGGCCAATCTGTGATCCATTAGGGTTAGCGGTTGGCCGTTTCTTTTTCAAGTTACGAACAAAAAGTAGAGAACCAAGCTCTAAATGGAGCTTAATCTCATCTTCATTTCCTCAACTCCTAGGATATTCATTACTCTTCGTAGATTGTAGGCCAGAAATGCCAGGCTAATCTCTGTTTTTACCGATGACAAACCACGGGTTAGGAAATGTCCAAAACCCCACTGCCGCTTTAATGTTCCGAAAGGATGCTCCACAATCATCTGCCGCCTTCTGTACAACGCCTTGTTTTCTTCGGTTCGTCGGTCTACTTGATCCAATATTGCCTGGTTCAAGTTCCTGCTGATTACTCGACCTTTTTGCATTTTGGTACAGCGATCTTTCATCTTACAGATCCTGCAAATCTTTTGATTTTTGTAATCGCGATATTCCACATCATTAATCTTTCGGGTTTTGCCCGGGTACAGTTCTTGTCCCGCAGGACACAGATACAAGTCCTTTTCAGCATCATATACAAATTTGTCTAACTGAAATTCTTCATCTTGGGTGCCATGACGCCGCGGCTTGGCTACATACGTGGTTAAATCGGCTTCTTCGCATTTTACCAAATCGTTCGTTGAGTAGTAACCTTTGTCTGCCAGCACCTGAAGTTCTTCTACTCCCAGCACTTCTTTGGCACGGCTCGCCATCTTGTTCAGTTGCCCGTGGTCGGTCGGGTTGTTGATCACTTCGCAATCCACGACCAGCTTGTGTTCTGCATCTACCACTGTCTGTACGTTGTAGCAAACATCAAGGCCATTGTTGTTAACCGACATCATACGTGCATCGGGATCGGTGGTGGATACTTCGTTAATTCCCTGAATTTGCATGTCATTCAGCATGATTTCATAGTCCCGTTTGCGATTCTGCAATTCGGCCAAACGCTGCTTGATTTCATCGGCAGTTGGCACGATCAGGTCGGCTTCCTTTTCGTCTGTTTGATCCAATACCTTCATGTACTCATCGATCCGTTCATCCAGGTAAGCCAGGTTGCGTTTTATTTTCTTCTGGCTGAAGTTGCTCCGTTTGGAGTTGCTCGCCCGAAATTTCGAACCATCGACCGCAATGAGGCTTTTGCTGAACAGCTGCCAGTCCTTGCATAGAACGTTGAACTGACGAAACACTTTGACCAAGGCAACTTTGTTGTCCCGCCGAAAGTCGGCGATGGTCTTGAAGTCTGGCTTCAGTTTGCAAATCAGCCACATGAGTTCTATATTGCGGTGGGTTTCGGCCTCCAGTTTGCGGGAGGAGCGTATTCCATTGAGATAGCCGTATATGTATAGTTTCAGCAGGTCGCGTGGATCGTAGGGATTCCGACCAATTCCGGCCGGTTCAGCCTTTAAGAAGCCCAGATCAGCCATATCCAGCGACATGACGAATGCTTCGATTCCACGTACATGATTGTCTGATGCAATCATTTCTTCTATGCTGTCGGCGAACAGAGTGATTTGCCGCCGATCTTCTCCCTGTATGTAGCTCATAACAACACCTCGCGATACTCTAATTATATCGCAAGCGCCGTTATATGGACATTGTTAGATTGGTTTTTCACACAGTCTGACGTTCTTTTTGCTTCCTTGAAAAATATTAGAGCATGGGTTATTTGATTTGCATCCATACCGGACAGAGTATATTTGTGTAACTTAATTGCTATTTTGTTAAAGGATATCAC
>JBARAD010000166.1:0-7444 GCA_049791675.1 Chryseosolibacter sp. | reverse complement strand
TACAGCGGTTTGAATTCTTTCAATTCAACATTCGTGCCGTCATATACAGCATAGGTTTTAAAATTGACCCATTCTCCGATATTGATGTAGGTGCTGTTGTCAGTAACCTTCAAATTCAGGGGCAAGTGACGATGGCCGAAAATGTAATAGTCGTGGTGTGTTGATTTCTCTACTGCGTTGCAATAAACCCAAAGGTATTCGCCGGCTTCTCCTTCAAATTTTTCGTCGCGCTGGCTGTTGGTGATCCTGCTTCTGCGCGACCATGTGTTGGCAATGGAGATTCCCAGGTTGGGGTGGATACGTGCAAAGAGCCACTGGCAGACGCTGCTGTTAAAAAATTTCTTCAGGACCTTATACGTATGGTCCCCTGGACCGAGTCCGTCGCCGTGGCCGACGAGCAGTTTCTGATTTCCAACTTCCAGAAGCTGGGGTTCCCGGTAAATGGGGATGCCTAACTCTTTCGGGAAATAATCAAACATCCACATGTCGTGGTTGCCTGTAAAAAAGAAGATGGGTATACCGGCATCGCGAAGTTCCGCGAGCTTGCCCAGCAACCTGATATAACCTTTTGGTACGGTGTGCCTGTACTCAAACCAGAAATCAAAAATGTCGCCCAGTAAATAGATGGAATGGGCTTCTTCCCGGATGGTGTCCAGCCACTGAATGATATGCCGTTCTCGTTGAAGACTCGACGCATAGTCGGGGACACCCAGGTGAAAGTCTGAGGCGAAGAAGATCTTTTTGTTCTGAAGGAGTGGTGTAGGCGTCACGCGCGGGATAATCAATATTTGTTAATCCTGGGAGGTCGGGGCGGGGCATCGCCGGGACGCACGATGATGCGTCCGTACCCCCACCGCACGTCCTCTATGTTTAAGTCTGTCAAAAAAAAACTCAGGGTATGATCCCTGAGTTTCAAAAATAAGATTAATCATATGAATTAGCTAGACGCCACCTGGTTGGGCAGGTCGCCTTCAAGTGTTGGCGTCGGATCAACACCGGGTTGTTCACTTTCGTGCTTTTTCTTTTCGTACTTACCCTGTCCGTTGGTGTATTGCTGATAGGTGGTCGGTTTGTCAAAGGGACGTTTACCGATCAACCGCTCCAGGTCAGCCTGGAAGAGGATCTCTTTCTCCAGGAGTTCCTTCGCAATGACATCCAGGTGTTGGCGGTGTTGCGTCAGCAGTGCAAGTGTGCGCTGGTATGCTTCTTCAATGATACTCCGCACTTCCTTGTCGATCTTCTCCGCTGTGGCGTCAGAGTAAGGCTTCTGGAAGGCGTAGGTATCCGCCTGCTTGGAATCGTAGTAAGACATGTTCCCGATGGCCTTGGTCATACCATAGATGGTCACCATACCGTAAGCCATCTTGGTGATCCTTTCCAGGTCACTTAGCGCACCCGTTGAAATTTTCCCGAAGGTAAGTTCTTCCGCCGCGCGTCCGCCGAAGGCCATACACATCTCGTCCATCATCTGTTCCGTCTGGTAGAGGAACTGTTCTTTGGGCAGATACTGGGCATAACCCAGGGCTGCCACACCGCGAGGTACGATACTTACCTTCACCAGCGGATCGGCATGCTCCAGGAACCATCCTGCCACCGCATGACCAGCCTCGTGAAAGGCAACGATTTTTTTCTCCTCAGGCGAAATGATCTTGTTCTTCTTCTCAAGACCACCGATCACACGGTCGATGGCGTCCTGGAAGTCCTGCATGTCCACCGCTTTCTTGTCGCGGCGGGCGGCGATGAGTGCTGCTTCATTACATACGTTGGCGATTTCCGCTCCGGCAAAACCGGGAGTCTGCGCCGCGAGTTTTTTGGGATCAACCGTCGGATCCATTTTGATCGGCTTCAGGTGGGTTTTGAAGATCGCTTCCCTTCCCACAATGTCCGGTTTGTCGATGCTGATCTGACGGTCAAAACGGCCTGGGCGCAAAAGCGCTGAATCGAGGACGTCCGGCCGGTTGGTTGCTGCCAGGATGATGACACCGGAGTCGGTGGCAAAACCATCCATTTCAACCAGCAGTGAGTTCAACGTATTTTCGCGTTCATCGTTCGCTCCGGGGAGTTGTCCCCTTCCGCGGCTGCGGCCGATCGCATCAATTTCATCTATAAAGACAATACAGGGAGCTTTTTCCTTGGCTTGCTTGAACAAATCCCGGACACGGGCAGCACCCACACCTACGAACATTTCCACGAAATCAGAACCCGACAGTGAAAAGAACGGTACCGCAGCTTCGCCTGCTACTGCTTTGGCGAGGAGTGTTTTACCTGTTCCCGGAGGGCCTACCAGAAGGGCGCCTTTGGGAATCTTACCACCCAGTTTTGTGAACTTGCCAGGGTTCTTCAGGAAATCCACGATCTCCTTCACTTCCTCCTTGGCTTCATCGAGGCCGGCGACATCTTCAAAAGTGATCTTGACTTTGTTCTCAGCATCGAAAAGTGCTGCTTTGGATTTGCCGATGTTAAAGATCTGTCCGCCAGGTCCGCCACCGCCCGTCATCCGGCGCATGAGCATCCAGAAGCCAAAAAGCAAGAGGAAGAGGAATCCCCATTGAATGAAGACGCCGAAATAATCTTCCCTTGTTTCAGAGGTATATTCCGGCCGGTTTGCGTCCGGTACTTTCGCAATAAGCTCCTCAAATTTTTCGTCAAAACGGTCGATGGAAGTAATGGTAAGCTTGTAATGCGGCCCGTTGCTGGTGCCGCCAAGGGGACCTTCCTCCATATCCTGGCGGTATTTGGCATTCTGCAGCGCCTCCGCTTTCAGGGTGATCTCAACGATGTCTTTATTTTTAATTAAAGCCACTTTCCGGACGTCACCGGCGCGAACCATTTGCTCAAACTCGTATTGCGTGACTTCCTTCAGGTCGCTTGAATTGTTTATATACATGACCCCGAAAATTACCGCAATCGTCGCGAGGATAACCCAGATCTGGTAATTCCCCCGCGGTGGTTTGTTCGGCAATAGGGGTTTATTATTTTCTTTCTTGTCAGCCATTGTACTGTTTATGTGTCAATTAAATTAATCCACTGATAACGCCTGGTGAAGGATAAAGTTCTAGTGTTTGTCAACGATCTCGGTGATGTCGGCATCCCCCCACAACCGTTCCAACGAATAGAATTCCCGCCGGTCTTTTTTGAAAACATGGGCGACCACGTCGATGTAGTCGAGCAGCATCCACTCTTTATTGTTCTTACCCTCGGTATGCCAGGGATTTTCTTTCAGGGTCTTATAAACCTCCTGATCGACAGAATCTGTGATGGCATCCAGTTGTTTATCCGAGCTTCCGGAACAAATTACAAAAAAATCGGCTACCGCATTTTTGACTTTCCGGAGGTCCAGAACCACAATGTCAGTTGCCTTTTTCTCCTGCATTCCCTTAACAATGACTTCACTGAGCTTCTCGGAACTGACGCCCACTCTTTTTTTCGTCATTAATGTCTCCTGGTTTTTTAAGTTTGCTATTTTGATAACTTGTAAAATTAATTAAATACTTTGTATAAAATTCCTGCCAACACGCTTTTCATGGGCAAGAATCTGGTTTTTGTGCCAGAATGTCCTTCTACCAACACACTTGCGCTCCAAATCAGCCAGCAATCGCCGGCAAAAGAAGGAACACTTGTCATAACTGACCATCAAACTGCCGGAAAAGGGCAGCGCGGAAACGTCTGGGAAGCCCAACCGGGTAAGAATCTTACTTTTTCCTTGATCCTGATGCCGAAATTTCTGCCCGTCAATAAGCAGTATTTTTTGAATATCGTGGTATGCCTTGCCTTAAAGGATTATTTGATGGAGAAAACATCTGACGCTATATGTATAAAGTGGCCAAACGATATTTTAGTTCACGGAAAGAAGATTTCCGGGATATTAATTGAAAGCCAATTGCAGGGGGTAACCATCCTGAACGCTGTCGCCGGTGTCGGACTCAATATCAATCAGGCGGATTTTCAGGTTCCGACTGCCACCTCCCTGACGCGGGTGACCGGTCAGCCTTACGATCTGCAGGCGGAATTACCGCTTGTGCTCGGTTTTATCGAAGGCCGCTACCTTCAATTAAGACAGGGTAAGTATGACCTGCTGATGAGTTTGTACCTTGCCGCCCTGTACCGGCGACGTGAAAAGCATACATTCTCGAGTAATGGGGAAACGTTTGAAGGTATGATCGAAGATATTGATGAGGCCGGCAGGCTGAGGATCAGGGTAGGGGAGGAGTTCCGGACTTTCGGGGTTAAGGAGGTGGGGTATGTGGGCTGAGTTTAAGATTTAAGATTTAAGATTCAAGATTCAAGATTCAAGATTTAAGATTTAAGATTTAAGATTTAAGATTTAAGATTTAAGGTTTAAGATTCAAGATTTAAGATTTAAGATTTAAGATTCAAGATTTAAGAGTTAAGATTCAAAATTCAGGATTGATGGAGATGTTTAGCAGGCGGTCGAGGGTGATCATTACATGCAGCAAGCGGTTGTCGCCGTATGTTGAAAAGGAAGTGACGGATCTGGGATTTTCAGTGGAGCGGACTTTCCCGACGGGTGTCGAGCTGATGGCTTCCGTCAATGAATGCATCCGCCTGAATCTGAACCTGAGGTGTGGCAGCCAGGTGCTGTACTCGCTGAAGGTATTCAATGCCAATAGCCCGGAGGATATCTACCGCCATGTGAAGGACTTTCCGTGGCATGAAGTGCTTCCTGCGGAAGGTTACTTCACCGTGACGAACCAGGTCGACCATCCGACGGTTAACAATTCCATGTTCGTGAATGTGAAGGTGAAAGACGCCATCGCGGATGCGATGCGTCAAAAGGCAGGGAAGAGACCCAACAGTGGTTCGGCGCTCGATAAGGCGGTAATCCATTTATTCTGGAGGGATAACCGCGCTGAAATATTCCTCGACACTTCCGGGGAAACGCTCTCCAAACACGGATACCGGAAAATTCCGGGCAAGGCGCCGATGCTGGAAGGATTGGCGGCCGCAACGATCATGGCTACCAAATGGGATCGCCAGTCACCGTTCGTGAATCCCATGTGCGGATCGGGCACGCTTGCAATAGAGGCAGCGTTGATGGCGACGAACCGCAGACCGGGACTGTTCCGCACGAACTATGCTTTCATGCATGTCATCGGCTTCGATGAGGATGTGTATGCCCGCGAATACAGGACGCTGGAAGACCAGGTCAAGGAGGTGCCCGATCTTCGGATCATTGCTACAGACATCAGCGACGATGCGATCAACATCTCGAAAGTGAACGCCGGCCTCGCGGGCGTGGAGAAATATATCGACTTTGCGATCTGTGATTTTGAGGAAACAGAAATTCCTGAAACACCGGGAGTGATCTATTTCAATCCCGAGTACGGCGAACGACTCGGGGAGATCAGTGAACTGCAAACCACGTACGAGCGCATCGGCGACTTTATGAAGAAGAAATGCCAGGGCTATTCGGGATACATTTTTACCGGCAACCTGGACCTGGCAAAGAAGATCGGGCTGAAAGCAAGCCGGAGAATAGAGTTCTATACGGCGAAGCTTGATTGCAGGTTGCTGGAGTATGAGTTGTATGGGGGAACGCGGCGGGAGCCGGTAAAATAGGTAAATGGGTAAATAAGTAAAGGGGTAGGTAGATTTGGGAAGTTAAAGAAGTTTTGTAAAGTTTAAGAAGTCTGAAAAGTTTGTGAGGTGGGTCTTACCGCTGTACCAAACGCTTAGTAATGAAATGACGGACGTTAACCCCGCGCCTTCCTATGAAAAGCTGGCGTATGTTAACGCACAACCTGTCCTTCCACTACTCAGTACTGACCACTCACGAAAAAGTTATGAACGCTCACGTCGCACGAGTGCGTCGATGAAAAGCAAGCAGAAGATTCCGCACGCACATACTCACCACTGACCACTCACCAAAAGCCTTATTTTGATGGAAATTCATGAATTTTAATACAAGTGGAGCGCAGCATGTGATCCGGCTGCCGAATTGTTCGTAATTTGGCACAGATCTGGATAGGATAACGTTATACCCCAAAAAGTTTGTGAAGCGCCTCATTTCGCTGTTGTTCCTGATTTCAGCCTGCAGTGCCAGGGTGCATCCTCCTGATCCGGAGACGCTGAAACCTGCATGGCTGAAAGACCAACCCTACCGGGATGGATACTATACTGGGATCGGACATAGCCAGAAGGATGGCACGAACAATTACATCCAGTCCGCGAAGAAGAGTGCGCTGGATGATCTCGTTTCCCAGATCAAAGTCAATGTTGCAAGCACGTCGGTATTGAGTTTCTTTGAAACCGATCTTAAGATCCGCGAAGAATATGAGCAGATCATCAAGACCACCGCCGCGGATGAGATCGAGGAATTCGAACTCGTCGACGCGTGGGAGGATGGCGAGAACTACTGGGTGTACTACCAGCTTTCCATTGCGCGATACCGCCAGATCAAGGAAGAACAGAAACGAAACGCCACTTTGCTCGCGAAAGATTTTTACAGCAAGGGACTCGATGCGGAAGCAACGGGCCAGCGTTTACAGGCCATCAGCTATTATTTTCAGGCTTTCAGAAGTATTGAAAAATACCTGGGCGAGGCCATCAGGGTTACCGTTGACGAAAAAGAATTCATGCTGGTAAACGAGATCTATGCATCCATACAGAAACTTCTGCAGAAGATCAGCTTGCAGGTAGATCCCGGTGAAGTTCACGTAAACAGGAGACTGGCGCAATCGCAGATCAATGTTTTTGCGAAGGCGCTTTATGACGACGGCTCACCTGCATCCGCTTTGCCTTTAATGGCTTTTTTTGAAAAGGGTGAAGGCAATATCTTCCCCGACTATAAAACCACCGAGACAGGGGAGGCCCGTATATTGATCAACAGGATCAGTTCGATGGAAAATGAGCAGCGCCTGCGCGTGAAGGTGAATATCGATGCGCTGAGCGGAACAGGGAATTCGCCGGTGTATGCGTTGATCGCGAAAACCTTCCATGTTCCGGGAGCCCCCGTGCTGCTGAGGGTGCAACGGCCCCTGGTATTCCTTACTTCGGAGGAGAAGAGCCTGGGTTATCTGAAGAACAGCGAGCAGATCAGCAATAAATTGAAGAACCTTCTTGTGAACAATGGCTTTGAGTTCACGAACGACAAGACCGTTGCGGACCTTTGGTTCGACATCCATGCAGATTCTGAAAAGGGGTCGGTGGCAGGAAGCATTTATATAACCTACCTGACGGGCGTCATCAAAGTTACCGCCGTGAAGGAGGGTAAGGAGATCTATGCGACGACGCTTGATCGCGTGAAGGGATATGGGCTGGATTATGATAAGTCGAGCGTGGATGCGTACAATAAAGCGCTGGAGGCGCTGGAGCGTGAACGGCTGAAGGAGATTTTGTATACTGTACTGCAGTGATCGGTCATTAGGCATTAGTCATCAGTCATCAGTCATTAGGCATTAGGCATTAGGAATTAGGCATTAGG
>JBARAD010000165.1:0-12706 GCA_049791675.1 Chryseosolibacter sp. | reverse complement strand
GCCATCACCTCCACAAAACCGTCGGGAAGATTTTGGAGGATCGTTTTTCTCAGATCTTCCATGGCCTTTCTGCGGTCGGCCGGAAGGCTGTCGATATAACGTTTGGGCAAATCGGGTTTCATGCATTCATGATAGCGGCTCGAAATTTACATTTTTACACGGATACAAAATCCATGACTGTACATTATTATCGGCGGCAACTGAACCTATGGCTTTTTGTTATCCACATTCATTAGAAACAACGTCTTCTTACATACTGCAACGGTCTCCCACCTGGGACCGGTTTGTCAAAAGATTGGAGAATCGCATTATTGTTGCGTAAAATAAATGCTATTTCCAGGATAAAGGGTAAAATTGCATTGCGGCAAAAAGCTGCTGCGGAACATTAAGCAATCACGCTAACACAAGAATGGAAGTTATCATTATTATTGTTTTTATCCTCGGCTATCTGGCGATCGCGCTGGAACATTCCATTAAAGTAAATAAGACTGCGACGGCCCTCCTCACGGGGGTGCTGTGCTGGACTTTGTTTGTATTATCGTCGCCTTCCGAATCTGTTTCGGCGAGTGCTCATTTTTCCGACTATCTGAAAATTACCGGGATCGAACTCGGTGACAAGATCGACGCGCTGAGCGAGCATGAACTCTTTCGCGGATTCGTTATCTCCGAATTATCACATCACCTGGGAAAAATATCTGAAATACTTTTCTTTCTGATGGGTGCAATGACGATCGTGGAATTGGTGGATGCGCATCATGGGTTCAGGCTCATTACCGATCGCATCCGTACCAGGAATCCGAAGAAGTTATTGTGGATCGTTTGCTGGATAACATTTTTTCTCTCCGCGGTGCTGGATAACCTGACGACTTCCATTGTTATGGTTTCGCTGATCAGGAAACTGATCCCCGATACGAAAATGCGTCTGTTTTTTGCGGGCATGATCGTCATTGCCGCCAACGCAGGGGGTGCGTGGACGCCGATCGGTGATGTCACGACAACAATGTTGTGGATCGGCGGACAGATCACAACATTGAACATCATGAAGACTGTGCTCTTACCGAGCATCGTTTGTATGCTGGCGCCATTGCTTTATCTTAATTTTACCTTGAAAGGTGAACTGGGCAGTACTGGCAGTAAGGGTGCGGGCCATACGCACGTCGTTGCCGGAGGCAGACTGATGTTGTTCCTCGGCATCGGAGCTTTGATTTCAGTTCCGATCTTCAAAACGTATACCCACTTGCCTCCGTATGTCGGCATGCTCGCCGGACTCGGCATCCTGTGGGTCATCTCCGAACTCATTCATCCGGAACTTGACGAGGCCGTAAAGAAGCAGTATACCGCGGCCGGGGCGCTGGCGCGCATCGATGTGCCCAGCGTATTGTTCTTCCTTGGCATCCTGATGGCGGTGGGGGCGCTTGAATCGATGCAGGTACTGCATCACTTCGCAAACTACCTTTCATCGACGCTCGGGGACAATCGCATTATCATCACGCTCATCGGACTGTTGTCTGCGGTAGTGGACAACGTTCCCCTGGTGGCGGCCAGCATGGGTATGTACAGTCTTGACGTGTACCCCCAGGACCATATGATCTGGGAATATCTCGCTTACTGTGCCGGTACTGGCGGCAGCATCCTGATCATTGGTTCTGCCGCAGGCGTTGCCGTGATGGGAATGGAGAAGATCGATTTTATCTGGTACGTAAAAAAAATCAGCGTCATTGCGTTGATCGGATATTTTGCGGGCGCTGTTACTTATCTGCTTATTCAGCCATTCTTCAACCACTGAAGTAAATTGGCGCGGGGTAGCAAGGCCCATCACATGGAGATTCAACTAAAAAGCCGGATGTACTCCGGCTTTTCAGGGCAAAGAAATTAAGGACATTACCCTTTTTTCCACGGTCCGGTGATGGCAAGCGTGATACCAGCGCCCTGTATATTTACAAAAAAGGTATCGCCTGAAGGTGAAAATACACCGCCGGCAAACTCGCTCTGGTAACCGATATTTTCCGCGAGTTTATAGTAGTCTCCCTGCGGCGTAACACCCACGACGAAAGGATGGGAAGCGTCCTCGCATAACACCACGTCGCCCCAGGGAGCTACGGTCAGGTTATCGCAATTTTTCAGGATTTCCTTGTCGGGGGATTCCGCAAATAACTCCAGCTTGCCAGGTGAGTTTTTCTCATCTGATTTTCCTTCGGCGGCACCCGGGATATAACGGAAGACCTGGCCGTTCAATGTGTGTCCACCGTTGGTGCAGGCGAAATAGATTTCGTTTTTGCCATACCACATACCCTCGCCGCGGGCGAAGCTGGCCGCACCATTGGCAAAGCCCTGGAGCCGCAGATCATCATCAGGTGATTCGACATTTTCAACATCGATCCATTCCACGTCCATCTTTTCCCGCAGCGCCATTTTGGGAGTGGTTAAACTTTCCCAATTCCGTGTATCGTAACTCTTTTTGCCAACGATGGCCAGCGCCTGCAGTTTTCCGCCATTCAATAATTTCCCTGGTGTATTGGGAATGTAGCGGTAGATCAGACTATCGCCGCGATCCTCCGTGAGGTAAACGATTCCGCTCCGCGGATCAACGGCTACAGCTTCGTGGTTGAATCGTCCCATTCCTTTTATGGGAAGCGGGTTGGCCAGTTCGACCTTATCGGTAGCGGGTACTTCAAAAACATAGCCGTGATCTTTTTCAATTTTCCCTTCCTGGTCTCCCGCCTTGATTGTCGACTCTTCACAGGTAAGCCATGAATTCCACGGAGTAGGACCACCGGCGCAATTGCGTACCGTGCCTGCCAGGCTAAGCCATTGCTTTTCTATCTTACCGGATTTCTCGTTGTATACAAATGTGCTGGTGCCGCCTAATCCGGGAATTGCTTTCTTGCCGTAATCGTAGAATTTGTCCTGCCCCACTTTATCGAGCAGTTCATTACTTGCGCCAAACGCTCCGTTGGCAAAACTGTCGGGACTCAGTTCATGGTTTCTTACAACGATCACCCTGCCGTTTTTCCCTTTGAATGCTGCCATGCCATCAGGTGCTCCGGGAAGGAAAAGTCCATCGTCCATTTTCTGACCTTTTGTGCTCAGGATTTTGTATGTAAATCCTTTTGGCAGGTTGAGGATACCTTTGGGGTCCGCTACCAACGGACCGTAGCCGGCTCCGTTCGATATATCAGTGGATGTCCCGGTGCGGGCGTTTACCCATTGATGTAATCCCATGAAGCCGAGTGTGGCCATCCCACTCATCTTAATAAAATTTCTCCTTGATCTCATGTGTGGTTTATTATGCTTAAGAAATTCAAGATAGCAAATACAGACGGAACATCAGGGGCAAATTCCGGCGAAGGCGCAGCAATTTGCGAAAACAATAATTTCTCTGCTGAGCAGCGCTCCCGCTTTCCACGAATGGCGTCGCCTGGTGCCCCCGGGCAACCAGCATTTGCGACGGCTGATATTGCTGCGAACCCGGGGGCCAGTCCGCGTACGCTTCAGAAGCCAAGTGTTATAGCTTTCATCGCCTGCAGGCTTATTCTCTTTTGTCACCCTTTCCCCATACTCCCATATCCCTTACATTAGCATACGGATCTTCATCAAATACCGACTGCCATGGGTGCCTCACGGAGAGATTTTATCAGAAAGAGCGCAGGGCTGACTGCGCTCACATCGTTCAACCCGGAATTTTCCGCGGGGCTGCATTCAGGCGCAGCACGGGATGCAGACATCGAATTGTGCCTGGCTTACTTCTACGGACTTCAGGAGCGGAAAATGGAGCTTTCAAGACAGATGGGTGTCACCGGAGTTGTGTCGCCCTCCAGTCCGTGGATGTTGAATATGCGCGATGCAAAACCCTGGGCATTGGAGGCGCTCACGGCAGTGAGAGAAGCATATGCGCAAAGAGGTATGCACTGGAAAGTACTGGAGGGAACGCCACCGTTGGATAAGGCTAAGCTTGGCATTGCCGGGCGGGATGAAGAAATAGAAAACTTCATCACACTGATGCGGAATATGGCGCGCATCAACGTGAACATCATTTGCTATAACTGGATGCCGGTCATCAACTGGGCACGGACAGATATGGAGAGAAAGGGCAGGGGAGGCGCGTTGGTGACAGCCTTCAATTATAATGCAGCAAAGGACCTGCCGCTCACAGAACACGGTGAGGTCAGTCCCGAAACCATGTGGAAGAACCTGGCGTATTTTCTTAAGGCCGTCGTCCCTGAAGCCGAGAAGAACGGGATTAAACTTGCGCTCCATCCCGACGATCCTCCCGTGCCGTCTATACGTGGAATCTCTCGCATCATGACGTCGGCAGAGGCGTTCAAAAAGCTCATCGAAATAGTTCCGAGTCCGAGCAACGGATTGACGCTATGTCAGGGAACGTTTGCCACCATGGGAGAAGACATTCCGGCTGTCATAAAATATTTCGGCAAGCGCAGCAAGATCTTCTTCGTCCACTTCAGGGATATCCGCGGAGATAAATGGAATTTTGAAGAAACATTTCACGACGAGGGAAAGACGGATATGTATCAGGCAATGAAAAACTATTACGACGTTGGATTCAAAGGCCCCATGCGCCCGGATCATGTCCCTACCGTCGCGGGTGACAGCAACGATCATCCCGGATACAGCGAATACGGCACCCTCTTCGCCATTGGATATATCAAGGGTTTGATGGAGGCGGCGCGCAAGGAGCAGCGATGAATTCTGATGTCGGATCGCAAAGGTTATCGCCGTGCCGCTCCGCGGGACGTGCCACGGCAAGTCGGAGCGCTTTAGCCCGATCATAGTTCCTGCATCCATTGGGTTTGCTCTATTTGCAATCTCCGGGAACCCCGCAACAGCCCCTGCTTATAAAAACCACGCCCGCCATCCGGTACGGCCGCTGATGCCCGACTTTTGTGCAAGGCATGTCCCACGACTGTGGAATAATCCTACAGGCGTCAGCGGCGTTAATTTTCAACCGGCCTTTTTACAAAACTGGTAAGCAGACAGTTACGGTGTTCCCGATCCTTTTGGTACACCGTTCGCAATAAGTCAGGCAATACCAATCAAATGTTCAACTTAAAAAACTTGTTATGAAAAAATTAATGTTAGCAGCGTGTTTGATGTTTGGGGGAGCTACCCTTGTGAGTGCACAGGAACAACCTCAGCAGCCTGCACCAGGTCAAACTGAAACCACTACAGATCAGCAACAGGAAGGCCAGCAGATCGCTGCCAGCGAACTGCCTGAAGCCATTACCGCTAAATTGGAATCTGCGGATTTCTCCGGTTGGACCGTAGGCAACGCCTATAAGAAGACCGATGAAAATAACATGGAAGTGTATGTAGTGGAAATGAAACAAGGTACCGAAACGAAAAAGGTAAAATTCGATCGCGACGGTAACAAACTTGAGCACAAGGATAAAAAAGAAGGTGAACAAGAGCAGGAACAAAAATAAGCTTCACTTTTAGTTAAGTAGTAAGTAGTAGTATAGTTGGTAGTTAATAGTAGTTAGTAGTTCGGGCAACATTAGTAGGCTGAACATAGGAAGGTGTCACGTAACCGTGGCACCTTTTTTATTTAACCTTCCGCACACGTTGGCGCCGCCTCCAGTGGCCCTTCCGGAGAATTTTCTCATTAACAGCGCTTTCCATGGGCCAAATATTTATTTTTGAAGCCTATGAATTTCAGCTTGCTCAAGAAGGACCTGGAAGGTGAGCTCTTTACGGATGAAACGACCAGGAAATTATATGCTACCGATGCTTCCGCGTATCGCGAGATTCCCATCGCCGTAGCGTTCCCTAAAACCGAAGGCGATATTGTTAAGCTCATCCGGTTCGCAACCGAAAACAGAACATCCCTGATCCCCCGCACCGCGGGGACATCGCTCGCAGGGCAGGTGGTGGGGACGGGAATTGTAGCCGACGTATCAAAATATTTTGGCCAGGTAGTCGAAGTAAATTCGGCTGAAAGGTGGGCGATCGTGCAGCCAGGGATTGTGCGCGACGACCTCAACCTGCATCTGAAACCTTTTGGATTTTATTTTGCTCCCGAAACATCAACAGCCAATCGTGCCATGATTGGCGGGATGATCGGCAACAACTCTTGTGGATCCAACTCTGTTGTCTACGGAAGCACGCGCGAACACCTCCTGGAGGTCAGTGCCTTGCTTGCTGATGGCAAAAAAGTCTTGTTCGGTCCCGTAACGGCGGACGAATTCATGTCGCGTGTCCGGAGCACGGATACCAGTCTTGAGCATACGCTCTATAAACACATTCATTCAACGCTCTCCAGCCAGGAGAATAGACAGGAGATCGAAAAGGAATTTCCGAAACATTCCGTACACCGGCGCAACACAGGATATGCCATTGACATGTTGGCCAGAATGCAGCCGTTCAATCCCGAAGGCCAGCCCTTTAATTTCAGCAGCCTCATCGCCGGATCGGAAGGAACCCTGGCATTTATCACGTCCGCTAAAATACGGCTGACGCCACTGGAATCACCGCATAAAAAGCTTGTGTGCATCCATTGCAGCAGCATCGATGAATCCCTTCGCGCGAACCTGGTTGCATTAAAACACCTGCCATCAGCTGTTGAATTGATGGACCACTATGTTTTCGAAGCAACCAAACGCAATACAGGTCAGATTGAGAACAGGTTTTTTATTGAGGGAGATCCTCAGGCTATTCTGGTGGCAGAACTCACGCGCCAGACGGAGGAACAGGTTGCTGCGGACGCCATAGCACTGGTCGAAGATCTGAAGCGCCAGGGGCTGGGTTATTCGTACCCGATCGTGGGCGGTGCAGATATCCGGAAAGTCTGGAACCTGAGGAAAGCGGGCCTTGGCTTGCTCTCCAATGTGCCGGGTGATGAAAAACCTGTACCGGTTATTGAAGACACCGCGGTCGACGTCAATGACCTTCCTGAATACATCGCCGAATTCAATGAGATCCTCAGGAAGCGCGGACTGTACAGTGTACACTACGCCCATGCCGGCTCAGGCGAACTGCACCTCAGGCCCATCATAGACCTGAAAAAAGCAGAAGGTGTTAAACTTTTCAGGACCATTGCCGAAGACACCGCCGCACTGGTAAAGAAGTACCGGGGATCACTTTCCGGTGAACATGGAGACGGAAGATTGCGGGGTGAATTTATTCCCCTGATGATCGGTCAGCATAATTACAATCTGATCAAGGGACTGAAAAGAGCATGGGACCCGAACAACATCTTTAACCCGGGAAAGATCGTTGATACCCCGCCGATGGATACAAACCTTCGTTTTGAACGGGACCAGGTGACGAAGGAGTTCGAAACCGTGCTGGATTTTTCCGATAACCTCGGTATTCTCAGGGCGGCGGAACAATGCAACGGTTCCGGTGATTGCCGGAAGACCCAGCTCAGCGGAGGCACCATGTGCCCCAGTTATATGGCGACGCGGCGGGAAAAGGATACAACACGTGCACGCGCGAATATTTTACGGGAGATGATCACGCGGTCGGATAAAGCAAATCCGTTCGCCCATCCAGAGATAGCCGATGTCATGGACCTGTGCATCAGCTGCAAGGGATGCAAATCAGAATGCCCCTCAAATGTGGATATGGCCAAACTAAAGCAGGAATGGCAATACCAGTATTACAGAGAAAAAGGCGTGCCCTTCAGGAGCCGGTTGATTGGAAATTTCGCCCTGGGTATGAAACTCGCCTACACATTCCCCTGGGCATACAATTTCGTTTTCAGGAACAAGACCCTCGGCAAGGTGGTCAAGAATATGATCGGTTTTGCACCGGATCGGAGCATGCCGAAAATTTCGAAGCTACACTGGAAGAAATGGTTTGAAACAGAATTCACGCCTGCCGTGAAAAATCCGGTGAAGACGGTTTATCTTTTTATTGACGAGTTGCTGAACTACAACGAGGCGGAGATCGGCATTACAACTGTAAAGCTACTGGACAGGCTTGGCTACAGGATCGTGGTCTTGAATCACCACGATTCAGGCAGAAGTTTCCTCTCCAAGGGCCTTCTTGACCAGGCGCGGGAGCTGGCGCGGAAGAACGTAGCATTGTTTAAAGACCGGATCAGTCATGAAACACCGCTTATTGGCGTTGAGCCTTCCGCCATCCTGACCTTCCGCGATGAATATCCCGATCTTCTCCGCGGAGAAGAAAAAGAAGCAGCGCGCAAGATCGGTTACCACACGCTGATGATCGAGGAGTTTCTGTCAAAGGAGCTGGATGCCGGTAACATTGATTTGGATCTGTTCAGAGACCAACGCCAGCTTATTAAGTTACATGGTCACTGTCAGCAGAAAGCCTTGTCCACATTGACGCATACCAAGAAGATCCTCACCCGGATGGGGAACAACGAAGTGCACCTCATTCCTTCCGGTTGTTGCGGTATGGCGGGTTCTTTTGGGTATGAAAAGGAGCACTACGATATCTCCATGCAGATCGGCGAGTTGGTGCTCTTTCCCGCCGTGCGGAAGCAACGCGAAGGAGTAATCATTGCCGCACCGGGAACCAGTTGCCGGCATCAGATCAAAGATGGCACTGGCAGACAGTCTTTCCACCCGGTGGAGATTTTGTGGAATGCCCTGAAATAGGCAAATTGTATTTCAAAATTCCCGGTCATGAAAAATTTTACTTCCCTTTTTTTGATTCTTGGCCTGCTCGGCTGTCAATCCGCGCAACAAAAAGATACATCGGCCGAATGGATTCAGTTATTCAATGGCAAAGACCTCAAAGACTGGCATGTAAAAATTACGGGATATCCGCTGAATGAAAATTTCGCAAACACTTTCCGGGTGGAGGATGGCAAGATCAAGGTATTGTATGATGGCTATGATGCGTTCAGGGAGAAATTCGGTCACCTCTTCTATAAAGAGAAATACGGATATTATGTATTGGGAGTAGAGTACCGGTTCGTCGGAGACCAGGTTCCAGGTGGCCCGGGCTGGGCTATCCGGAATAGCGGCGCGATGTTGCATTGCCAGGACCCGGAAACGCTTGGGAAGGACCAGGATTTTCCGATCTCGATCGAGGTGCAGTTGTTGGGAGGCAACGGTACGGATGAGCGAACAACCGCCAATCTCTGCACGCCGGGTACCAACGTAGTGATGGATGGCAAACTGTTTACCAACCACTGTGTCTCCTCGAGTTCAAAGACCTACCACGGCGACCAATGGGTAAGGGTAGAAGTCCTCGTTCTGGGCGATTCCCTCATGGAGCATTTTGTGGAGGGACAAAGTGTTCTCAGATACGAGAAGCCCCAGATCGGTTCCGGGAACGTGATCAACTACGATGAGGCTGTCAAGAAAGACGGCATGCTGCTAAGCGAAGGCTATATCGCGCTGCAAAGCGAAAGTCATCCGGTCGAATTCAGAAAAGTCGAGTTATTCAGCCTTGAATCCTATGCTGACGACCCCGGGGCGCTGCAGAAGGTACTGCAGCAACTTCAGCTCCGGTGAAGATTCAAAGTTTAAAATTCAAAGTTTAAAGTTTAAAGTTTAAGATTCAAGATTCAAGATTTAAAATTGGGAGCCTTAAATCTTAAATCTTGAATCTTAAATCTTGAATCTTAAATCAAATCTCCTTGATGTAGATATTCCTGAATTGCACCAGGCTTGGAGGGCTTACCCATTCGCCGTCGCGTTTCGATCCATGGTGTTGAAGCCCGATCTTCCCGGTTTCAGGCAGGCCAGGCAACAGCGCATTTTCAATCACCATCACCCCGTTGAGTTCTACGGTCATCCTGTTTCCTTTCATCGTGATTTTGAAGGTATTCCATTCTCCGATGTTTTTGTCCGCGTTAACCTTTGGCGTAACACCACGCCTTACCTCGGCAGACATCTTATCATCCATGCGGTATCCATATACTTCGCCGGAGCCGATCGGCCAGTTCCAGATATTGGCCTGGCAATTCCCGACGCCCCGCAGCAGGATCCCCGAGTCCGAATCCGGTACTGCCATGGTTATTTCTTCACCCTTTTCATTCTTTTTGTGAAGACCACTCGGTAAGATCAGCGGTACATGGGGGTTCACCCAGGGCACTTCCTTGATGCGCCAATCGACATACATGATAAAATCCTTGTATTCTTTTGCCGTCCACAGATTTTTGTCTTCCGCTTCACTCTCTGCGTCATAATCAATCACACCGTCCACAATTTTCCAGTGACCGTTATCGCCTTCGGGTACTTTCCAGTTTGTGAAATTCTTTCCATTAAAAAGTGACGCAAATCCTTGCGGGATTTTTTTATTGTCCTGGGCGAATACAGTGGCGCTCATCAGCACGAGCACAAAACAGGTTCTTAAATTTCGCATATGATGTTTGTTTGGATTATGATGTCCGGATTAAGGATAAATGATTCTACATGTCTGATAAAAGTAAACCTTGTGGGGCGAAATGCAAAAGGAAACCATGCAATAGTTTCTGGCGGATTCCGGCCATTTATTTTTATCTTTCACTGGTCGTTTAAATCAGTTTCCCATGCATCCGCATCAGATAGCTTCTGTTTTCTTTCAATGCCTTGTATTGGCCATTGTTACTTCCTGCACACCAGAAAAAGACCCGACCCTGAAACCTGAGGGATATGCGTCGCAGCATGCGCTGACCGTAGATAAAGGCAATCTGAAAGGCGTTTTTGTTGATAACACGGAACTCGATCCCCATCATAAGGCGGGTTATAATGGCATCGCGCAATTATACCATGCGGAAGAGGATTCCGGCATATTTGTTCCGGCATTTGCCGGCTTTAACCTGGAACATATTTTCGGTGGCGATAGTCTTCACCAGCTGTTTGAGCCGCGGCAGCATCCCATGACGCTGTACCGGAAAGCAGAAGATGAGGTTCTTCTTTACCAGGAGCCGACACCGCTGTCCGGTGTTGAATCGCTGACTTCCTTTAAAATAGTTCCGCCACATTACATCGACGTTACTTTTGAGTGCATCCTGCACAGGGAAGATTTTTTTAAGCATGATTACGCCGGATTCTTCTGGGCGAGTTATATAGACAATCCTGCGGATAAGAAGATCTATTTTAACGGCCTTCGCGAGAATGAGACGAAGGACAGTGTTTCATGGATCGCGGCATGGTCTCAGATGCATGGGGAGCAAAGCACGCACCGGCATATGAACGATGATCATGACCTTTTCTTTTCGGAAAACTTCAACGCGCGGCTGGCGAATCACTTTTCGGAATTCCGTTACACCGCACCTTTTTTTTTCGGGCGCTATAAAAAGATGGTGCTTGCTTTCCTGTTCGACGGCGCGGAGGTTATCAGGTTTTCTCAATCACCCACAGGTGGTGGAAATGAAAACCCCGCATGGGATTTCCAGTATCTGATACCTTCTCCTCAAACCGGAAAGAAGTATTCTTTTAAAGTTCGAATGCTTTATAAGCCATTCATCAGCGAGGATGATATCCTTGAGGAATATGCGCAGTGGGCGGGAAAAAAATAGACTTTTTCCACCTGCATTATTTGGAGTTTGTTTATCTTAAGATATTAATTACCCCAAACCAACCTTATGAAGTCAGAAGAGACCGTTCTAAAGTCAGAGGAAGTGCTGATACAAACCGAGGAGGTTCGTCCTCCAGCGAAAAGATTGCTTTCCATTGATACGCTTCGGGGTTTTGACATGCTGATGATTGCCGGCGCAGGAGCATTTATCTCAACGTTGCACGGCAAAACAGACTGGGCGTGGGTCGATGCGCTGGCGTTGCAGTTCGAACACCCGGCATGGAATGGCTTTACCTTCTATGATTTTATTTTCCCGCTCTTCCTTTTTATTGCCGGATTGACGCTTCCATTCTCATTGAACAAAGGTCTGGAGCTGGGAATGGCTAAATCAGACTTATACAGAAAAGCCTTCAAGAGATTTCTCATCCTTTATGCGCTCGGGATCCTTTACAAGAACGCCCCGATCCCTTTTCTCGACTGGTCGCAGATCCGCTTTGTCAACGTGCTGGGAAGGATCGGGCTAGCCGGTTTCGTTACGACCGTGCTCTACCTGAATTTCGGTTTCCAGAAGCGAATGTTCTGGATCGCTGGATTGCTGCTGTTTTATTATGCCGCGCTGTTCCTGATCCCTGTGCCTGGCTTCGGCGCCGGTGATCTTTCCTTCGAGGGCAACCTCACCGGATGGATTGATCGCAATTTCCTTCCGGGACGACTCCTTCAGAAGACCTATGATGAACTTGGTCTTTTCACGCAGATACCTGCATTATGTCTTACCATTCTTGGATCGCTGGCCGGGGATATGATGCGCCGCGCGGCTGACAGCGACTATCAGAAACTGCGCAACCTCAGTATTGCCGGTGTCATTTGTCTTGCCATCGCGTTTGTATGGTCATTCCACTTTCCCATCAACAAACATTTGTGGACCAGTTCTTTTATTATGCTCACGGGGGGAATGGCCTTTCTGCTATTCGGACTTTTCTACTGGGTGATTGATATCATGCAAATCCGGCGCTGGACGTTCTTCTTTATTGTCATCGGCATGAACAGCCTTACCATCTATCTGGCTTACCGGTTAATTGATTTCGGCTATACGTCGAGACTGCTCTTTGAAGGCCTGTACATCAATACCGCCGAGAAATGGCACCCGGTGTTTCAAAGCCTGGGCGCGCTTGGGTTGGTATGGGTTTTCCTGTATATCCTTTACAGGCTGAAGATATTTGTAAAGGTGTAAGACTATCCGTCGTAGAGACAAGGCATGCCTTGTCTCTAC
>JBARAD010000164.1:0-2221 GCA_049791675.1 Chryseosolibacter sp. | reverse complement strand
GAACTGACCCGTCTTCTCCAGAGCGCGATAGGCTTCCACTGTCACTGCCTTCAGTTCCGGCACATCAGCCGGCCAGATGTTGGCAGGGTATCCTTCCCGGACCAGCTGTGCTTCTGGTAACTCCTGGCCTACATGAAAAAATTCCTTAAGGTCGCCAGTGTTCCGCCCTTTGGCGTGTTCTTTTCCTTTTCCGATATAACCGCGTTGACCCGCAAGGTCCGTCCGTTCATACCGGGACTTCACTTCATCGGGCAGCGCAAAGAATTTCTTTATCGCGGTATACAACCGGTCCTGCAAAGAATCCGGAAGGAAATGATTACGGATGGCGACAAAGCCGATGTTTTGGTACGCCTTTCCAAGTTCATTCACAAACCGTTCCTTCTTCTGAGGGTCTCCACTGTAAAAATTTTCCAGATCAAGAGACGGGATCTCGTCGTAAAGTATCTCTTCCATGGGCAGGTCCGAATTATACCTGCAAGCTAAAAAATTTCAACCAAAAACGGCCCAAACCGAAAGGAAACACCGGAAGCAGGGATATTATGACTTTCCAAAAGTTTCAACCTCCGGAAAGATGACGTGAAGCACAGGAAGATCGGGCTGCTCAATTCAATATTCCGCAGTAGTCGTATGACTTATCGATGTTAATGAAAACATCCTGACGGGCGTTCAGAAACCATTTCTCAAGTACCTTGTTTTTCTTTTCATTCAGTGCGGCGACCTGTATCTTATGGTAGTCATCCGTTAACGACGCCTGATGGGGAGCAATCCTGGATTTATAGTATAGGATCCTTACCGCATCCTTCCCCTCATCGGTGCGGTATACAATCGGCTTGGAGATGTCGCCTACCTTCATGGAATCAATTCTGAAGAACACAACAGGGTCAAGTTCATCAACAGTAAGACGCATTCCTCCGTCGGGATCGGAAAAGAATCCGCCATTGCCTTTCGTAGCCACATCGTCGGAATGCTCTTTTGCAGCTTTTTCAAATTTAAGGCTGTCATTAACAATCAGCGTCCTCAGGCTGTCCAGGTAATCGGCCGCTTGCTCAAGATCTTTCTCCGAGGGCTTGGGAGAAATAAGGATATGGCGGGAGTTGTATTCGTTACCGCGCCGTTCGATCAGCTGCATGATGTGCATCCCAAAGGGCGACTCGAAAGGCATGGAGACTTCTCCGGGCTTGAGCCTGAATGCCATTGCCTCGAACTCCGGAACCATGCGACCGCGGCCCACCCAACCCATTTCTCCACTATTTGAAAGCACACTGGGGTCATTGGAATTTTTGCGTGCCAGGCCAGCAAATTCCTCCCCGGCCAGAATGCGGCTTCTGATGTCGAGCAACTGATTGCGCGTAATCTTCTTTTGCTCAGCGCTGATCTTTGCCTCCTTGACAATCTGGGCAACCTCCACCGAGGCAGAGAAATAAGGCAGACTGTCCTTCGGGATACGGCTGAAAAAGCGTTTTACTTCTGCAGGAGTCACGGCAAGGTCAGCGGTGATCTCCTCTTCCATCTTTTGCACGATCATTTGTTCGCGCACCTGGTCGCGCAATTCGGCGCGGATCTGCTCAAGTGGTTTGCCGTATATCGTTTCGAGCTCGTCGGGTGTCCTTCCGGACTGCGACATGATCATATCCATCCTCCGCTGCGTATTCGCATCAACTTCTGCATCCAGCACGACAACAGAGTCGATCTCTGCCTTGGCCAGCATGAGCTTGTTCCGCGTAATCAGTGCGAGTATCTCACAACGTGCCTGTTGGGACGGAGCATTTCCGTTCGTCAGATAATCCTGATACATGCGATCCACTTCGGATTTCAGGATGATGTGATTGTCAACCTTGGCAATGATTTCATCGACGACAAAACCATTGTCCTCCTGTGCAAACGCCGGCTGCGTTATTAAACAAACCAGCGCCGCGAGCGCAACAATGAGTTGTTTGGGCTTATTGGATAATTTCAAAATCTTTGTGTTCAAGAGCATTTTCATAAACCTCGTCTTCCAGTTTCTTGGCAAGTTCGACTTTTCTTTTGTTTAAAATGATGTTTTTAATCTCGTCGGTAACGAATTCCAGCGGAGAAACATTATCGGAGATACGGTATTCATCAACCTTCAGAAAATACAGATAGCTCTCGTCTTCCGTTTCATAATACGGGTTGGCCTTCAGAAACTGAAACTTGTTCGGGATCTCCATCAGCGGTGAATTTCTGACCAGGTCATCAAAGA
>JBARAD010000163.1:0-6043 GCA_049791675.1 Chryseosolibacter sp. | reverse complement strand
GTTACTGGCAACCGGCAACCCATTCCGGCTCCGTATTTCAATGGATAGAATTTCAGATTCCGATTCTGAAGATGCAGGTTCGATTCCTGCCGGGGCTACCAATGAAGCAGACATAAAGCGACAAGCCAGTAGATGCAGGTCCTATTGTCCTGGGTTGAGCTGGCTTGTCTGCTTTATGTCGCTTCATTGTCCTGAAGCGATCGACCCCTGAAGCGATCGGCAGTAGATCTGCTTCAGGGGAGATCTGCTTCAGGAAAACCTGATTTCATCTTAGCGCCTGTTTACCTAATATTGCCGATGGGACCCCCAGCCGGGCCTTATGATGCCACTTCCTTACTGCGTTTACATTTTGTTGAGTCATAAGGACCATCTTCTTTATACTGGCTACACGACTAACATTGAAGCGCGGATCAAGAACCACAATGACGGGAAGACCAAAAGCACGGCTCCCCGACGGCATTAGAACTGATTTTTTGTGAGTTGTTATCTTTTTGAAGATGACGCAAGAAGACGGGAAATGTACTTCTAGACAACAGCTGGAAAAAAGGCGGCCAAACTTATGCTTGGCTTAACTTAACTGAAATTCGGGTACAGCCGAACCGCAGGGATTGCTGTCCTTAATGAAGGGCCCTAAAGCTGGAGATTCCGCCGAATGTGACCACCAATTTTCGTTTCAAACTGACTTTGAAAACTTCAAACGAAGTGAGTTTATAAGCCGGATGAGCGTAGCGAAAACATGGTTTGGGGGTCCTTTCTTCAGATCCCAAAAGCCATCCATATTTATTCCCGATCGGGAAGTTTTGTACAACAGATACATATGCAGATATTAAATGTTCCTGATCGGGAATATTTTATTGCCTTTAACTATATCTTTAAGTAATATTACCGATCGGGAATTTTTATGAAAGCATATTCTACAACAGAGTCTATTGGAGACTTAGTCAAACAAACGCGTAAACACCTGAAAATTACGCAAAGAGACCTGGCGCTTACATCAGGTACAGGACTTCGTTTTATAATAGAATTGGAGCAAGGGAAATCAACATGTCAATTAGGTAAAGTTCTAACCGTTTTAAATACGCTTGGGATTTCCATACAACTAAACGCACCATTTGAAAATAGCCGCTTACAATGACTTGTACATTAGATGTTTATCTGCATAGTAATTTGACAGGCCATCTAATCCAAGATGATTACGGCCAGACATTGTTTGAATACACACCTGAATGGCTTAAAAATCCAAATGCAATTCCCTTGTCCATAAGCTTACCTCTGCAAGAGGGAAAGTTCGCAGAAAAGCATTGCAAACCATTTTTTGCCGGAGTCTTACCAGACACCGCAAAACGAAAGCTTATTGCACGAAATCTTGGAATAAGTGCGAACAATGACTTCTCAATGTTAGAGCAAATTGGGGGCGAGTGTGCCGGTGCCATAACTTTCTTAAGTACCGGAACAAAGCTTTCAGACAGTACTGGTAATTATAGGTCGCTTTCATCAGCAGAGCTTGAAAAAATTTTAATCGAGCTTCCCAAGCGACCGCTTATGGCCGGTGAAAGCGGAGTCAGGCTTTCGCTGGCAGGTGCTCAAGACAAAATCGCAGTATATAAAAATGATGGTCAACTCTTTTTGCCTCTAGATAACGCACCAAGTTCACACATCATTAAACCTGATGTCGTAGAATACAAAGGAATTGTTTTCAACGAAGCATTTTGCATGAAGTTAGCCGCGCAAATGGGCCTTCCAGTCGCAGAAGTAGCAACTGAAAAAGCAGGCAACATTGATTATCTATTCATTGAACGATACGATCGTATATCAAAATCGGCCGATGACAAATCGATACTAGCTCGGATTCATCAAGAGGATTTTTGTCAGGCGCTGGGAATTGTCTCGGAAAGAAAATATCAGGCGGAAGGTGGGCCATCTATAAAAGACTGCTTTGATCTGCTAAGGAAAGTGTCAAGTGTACCTGTAGTAGATTTGGGCCGCTTACTAGATGCCGTCATTTTTAATTTTTTGATTGGCAACCATGATGCGCATGGTAAAAACTTTTCTTTCCTTTATCGAACCCAGGATAATAGCGGATCATTCGGAAAAATAAGGCTGGCGCCATTATACGACTTAATTTGTACGCCAGTCTATTCCAACCTCAGCAAGAAAATGGCAATGAAAATTGGAAAGACATATGAACTAAGTGAGGTCGATCCGCGACAATTTGAAAAGTTGGCTGATGAAATTGGCTTTACGAAACCGCTGGTGAAACGGAAGGTGATAGACCATGCAAAAAGAATGTTACAGCAAATCGATAAGATTCAAATACCGCATCCTGTTACAGACGAAATTCGAAAATTTATAGGTGATCACTGTTCGAACGTCTTAGATCGATTTACAACTGACGAACCGAAGAAACAGGCGGCAATACAGTAAGCAATACTACCGAGTCAATCTCTCGCTTGTCATTCTCACAGCCACTGACTGAATTGAATTGAAAATTGCAAATCAACTTCTTTCAAAACATTTGCAATCCCTGCCGGGGCAACCTACAGAAACAAAAGAAATCAAAACCGCTTAATCTGAATGGATTGGCGGTTTTTGTTTTTCTGTCCTACACATTGATGCGTCGGGCGAGATCTGCTTTAGGGCTACTCACTCCTCAAACACTTCACCGGATTTACGCCCGCGGCTTTCATCGTGTGGATCCCTACGGTCAGCCACGCGATCAACAGCGCTGCAAGTCCTGAGGCGGCAAAGAACCACCACTCAAGATCGATCCGGAAAACAAAGTTCTTCAGCCACAGGTCCGCGCAAAAGTAGCTGGCGGGAAGCGCAACGGCGATTGCCGCCAGAACCATTTTGGTGAATTCACCCGAAAGGAGATAGACGATGTCACCATTGGTGGACCCCAGTATCTTTCGGATGCCGATCTCTTTTATTCTGCGCTCCGTGGTGAAGGCGGCTAGCCCGAACAAACCCAGGCACGAAATGATTATGGCGAGACCCGCAAAATATTTTGACAGCGCGGCGACGCGTTGTTCGGCCGCATAGAGTTCCTGGTAATCCTCGTCGAGAAAGTGGTAGGTCAGCGGGAAGCCGGGGTTAAAGAAGCTGTAGAATTTCTGAATGTTGCCGAGCGCTTCTTCTTCCCTTCCCTTTTCTATTTTCACCATGATGTAGGCTGTGTTCTCCGGGTTGAGATAAAAGAACAGGGGTTTGATCTCTTCGTGGAAAGATTCGAAGTTGAAGTCTTTAACCACGCCGATGATCTCGCGTTCACCGCCCCAGAGTTTCACTTTTTTCCCGATGGGGTCCTTCATGTCCATGTAGGCGATGGCCGCCTCGTTGAAGACGATCGCTTCCCCGTCTGCGCCATGCGCTTTTGAAAACGTCCTGCCTTCTTTCACTTCAATGCCCATCAGCTCCGTAAATCCATAGTCCACCGTAACCCGTTCGAATTCCGTGCGGTCTTCAGGATCCTTTCCCGACCACTCTACTCCGTAGGTTCCGCCATTGTGCCCCGTCATGTCATGGCCTGTGGCGGATGCCCCCAGCACGCCGCCCAGTTTCGCAATCTCGGCAAGGAACGTTTCCTCTTTTCCATTCACGGCTCCTTCTTTTGGAATGATGATCACGTTGTCTTTGTCATAACCCAGGTTTCGCGTTTGTATAAGACTGATCTGCTCGTAAACCACCCACACGGAAACGATGAGAACGATAGACAACGTGAACTGGAATACGACGAGTCCCTTCCGCGCCCACACTTCGCCCATAAAGTTGCTGAGCTTTCCCTTCAGTACGGTCACAGGTTGGAACCTGGCGAGGTACAGCGCGGGATAGCTGCCGGAGACGATCCCGGTGATGAGCACGATGCCAAGCAGGGCAAAGCCGAAGGAAAAGCTGAACGTGAATGTGAGTTGTTTCCCCGTGATGATATTGAATTGAGGAAGAAAGAGCCACACAATGAGCAGTGCCACGAGCAGTGACAACAGCGACATCAGGATCGACTCCGAAAGATACTGGACTACGAGATTGGCTTGCCGTGCCCCGACGACTTTCTTCACGCCTACCTCTTTCAATCTCCTTGATGCCCGCGCGGTGGAAAGATTCATAAAATTGATACAAGCGATCAGCAGGATAAAGACGGCGATAATGGAGAACATTTTTACATATTCGATCCTTCCCCCCACGAGCACACCGCTCTCATATCGGCCATGCAGGTAGCGTTCGGAGTATCGCTGCACAAAAGGTGTGCGGTGATTGGCATGTCCTTCGGTTTTTGTCCGTACGTAATCGGCGATCTTTCTGTTGAACGCTTCAACATCGGTGCCGGGTTTTAAAAGCAGATGTGTCTGGGGGGCGGTGTTACCCCATTGCAACGCCCAGTCGTTGTCTTCCCTGAAATCTTCGAAGGAAAGCACATATTCAAAACGCACTGACGAAGTTGATTGGATATCCTTCATCACGCCCGATACCTGGTATTGTTTTTTGTGCGACAGCTCAACCATTTTACCGGTAATATTTTCAGTCGTTCCGAACAGGCGGATAGCAAGCGCTTCCGAGATGACGATCGACTTCTTGTCAGACAATACCTCGGCAGGAATTCCTTCTGCAAGTTCAAAGGAGAACATCCTGAAAAAATCCTTGCTGGCGTGCAGACCTCCGGCCTTGATATCGGTGTCTTCAAAAGTAAGCACACCGTCCCGGATCCAGGAAAGGGTTGAGGTCACTGCCATCTCGACCTCCGGCATCTCCGCCGCCATGGCCTCACCCATGGGGCCCGCGGTCGTGTACCGGGTGATGATGCCTCCCCCCTGGTCTACATTCTCCAAAACCTGGTACAGTTGCGCGCCATTTGTATGGAACTGGTCAACATTCATTTCGTCGTTGACCCACAAAAAGATCAGCAGCGTGCAGGCGAGGCCTGTTGATAACCCTGTAAGGTTGATAAAGAATGAGCTCTTGTAGCGCAGGAAATTCCTGTAGGAAATGAGCAGGTTGTGTCGGAGCATAAGGCAGGGTTTAGTTTGATGAAGGTAATAGTACTATGTACATACCGGCAACTTTGGCAAAGGTTGCATCCATAAAAGTTCTTATCGGTCGGAGCATGAGATCAAATACCCTGCCCGAACTCCGGCGAGCGGGATCAGGTTGATTCTGCCATGAATATCGCAGAAAATTCGCGTCGGCTCAGAAGCGGGTTGTCAAAAACATATCGGGGATGTACAGATCCGTACAGACCAGTGTCCGCTTTTGCTTTTGATCATTATTATCAGGACATCCGGGCTGCGCAATAAAATTCACACCCTTCCGCCGTAACGATTTTCATCCCTTTCGCCGGAGCGGTATCAGACAGCTTGCCATGCTTCTAAAGGTAAACACTTAGTAGACGGACAGTAAACATCTTGTCATGCTCCCAAATGGCCATACCTGCGTGGGTATCCGCTTGAATCCTGTTGGGTGAAGGGCCGTAACGCTGGCAATATGGTCCAGCGGTGGCCTTGGTATTATTTAAATTCTGTCAAGGCAGCATTTCTATATTTTTTCACGCTTCCGCAGGGACATGGATCGTTGCGGCCCGTTTTATTCTCTTTTATAATAGGTTGCTTGGAACAGTAAGTCTGCGCCAGATCGTTGGATGGCTTCCTGCCAGTTCGACTTTGAGTTGATAGATGATGCTCACAGTACTTGTCTGATAATTTGATCGGCTGCAAAGTTAGGCTTTTGATCAGTCCTTGCTTGCAGGAGTTGTCGATTTTCATCCTCAACAAACAGTCCGGCCAGCCGCCGGACAATCGGAGATAATGACTGCAAATAAAAGAAAGTGTGCCTTCTACCTGACCTAATTTAGGTGCCATTGTATGCGGCTTGCTAATCCACAAAGAAGCTACTGGCTGCAAAGTTCATAATTTAATGTTTTGATTCTTCAAAAACAGCTTAGCTTTTTCAACTTCCGGCCTGTTTGCGCTGGGCGAATTGGCGATCGATAATAATTGCTGATAATAGCGTGTAGCTTCCTCAACATGGTTAATCCTCTCGCACGATAATGCTG
>JBARAD010000162.1:0-74797 GCA_049791675.1 Chryseosolibacter sp. | reverse complement strand
CCTGCTCGGACGATTTCCGCTTCCTGACCCCATCCCAGGCTGTTGATACGCTCGCGTCACACGCGCGGCTTGCGATCCCTGGCTTCATCTCCTGGGCAGATGCAGAAAGGGATGTTTCAGCGTGGCTCGGAAATGAAATGCAGCGCGACGCGTTCGACTCCTTACTTAAACTGGAGGCAGATATAAAAAGCCTCCACAACAAGGCACTGCTGAACGAATGGAGGATGCTACAGACGAGTGACCACTTCTATTATATGTCTACAAAAAAAGGAACCGACGGGGATGTGCACAACTACTTCAGCCCCTATCCTTCTCCTTACGAAGCATTCATCAACTACATGAACGTACTCACCGATTTTACCCTGCGGGTGAAGATCAACAAGTCAGCGGCAGTTCTTGAAACCGGAATACTTGAAGCAGCGCTTCCAACGGATGTGCTGGCAGTCACCCGCTGAACGCCGGTTCAGGCGATGATCTCAAGGATGTCAAGTTTGACATCCTTTTTTTATAAAAGATGCTGAATTCGCTATTTAGAAGGGACCCTGAATTCGAGTATGGCATTGAGAAGCGGTTGCAGATCCGGATGCGGGTTCTCATCGTCAAAACTATGGGAAATGGATGAACCGTCCTCAAAGGTGATGACGATACTGGAATGCAACGCACCGTCGTGTGCGCGGTTCATGGTCGGCGATTGAAGACCGTCGATGTCTTTAAGAGAAACATCTTTCAGTGCGAGCATCAGCTTCGCCCACTCGTCCTGGCCAATTGACGAAGCATAATTCTGTGAACTCTCCGGCATCCTGTGATTTTCCATGGCACCATGTACGCTGTCGCGCGAGATCACGACTTCATCCAGCATCCCTCTCGATTGTTTCGTAAAGGAGATAGTCAGAATGTTTTCTGCCGTCTGCGCCCAGGCCTGCCCGCAAACCAGGAACGTGAATATGAAGATAAATCTGAATTTCATGCCGTAATGGATACAAATCCAATACCAACAAAAAAGCCCTCCGGGGGAGGGCTTTTGGTGAAAAGTTTTGATTTATTAGTTCGCTAACCTTACGTTAACTGCATTCAACCCTTTCTTTCCTTCTTTCAGCTCGAAAGTGACCTCATCGTTTTCATAGATCTTGTCAACTAAGAGACCAGAGATGTGTACAAAATACTCCTGGCCGGTGGCTGTTTCTTTCACGAAACCAAATCCTTTTGTTTCGTTGAAGAATTTTACTGTTCCTTCTTTCATTAAATGATAAAAATTAATTGTATTAAACTATATGCAAATATAGGTATAAAAAATTTAAGCGCACCAAAAATCTTTGCATCAATCGCGAATGTCAATCGTGAGAGACAAGTGCGACCCCAACACCTCTGCCCTTCCCCTTGTTTATTTGCGCACGAACTTTTCGTGAACGGAGCTCCAGTCCTTCACCGCCCCGGCCAGCGATGGGATCAGATCCTGCTTGCCGGCCTTGAAAGAATGATCTGCACCTTCGAACCGGATCAAGGTTGCCTGGGCGTGGGCCGAACATACACGATCGATCAGTACAATATCGGCAAGCGCATCACGCGTGCCCTGAAGAAAAAGCATCGGAAGCACGATTTCAGACAGATGCGCGGCACGGTCGGTTCCGGGCCTGCCGGCAGGATGTAATGGAAAACCGACGAACACGATTCCCTTCACGGCCGGATGAGAAGTTTTGGACAATGCCTGCGAAGTCATCCGGCCCCCGAACGATTTTCCACCTGCCATCAGCGGAACATGCGGGTAAAGATGGTGTGCAGTCTCGATCGCTCTTGAAACCGTTTTTTCGGCAATCGCAGGCGGGTCAGGCCGTTTACCACCCTTCTCCATATAAGGAAAATTATACCGCAACGTTCCGATCTTGAAGCCGGCAAGGGCTGACGACAGCTTTGCCATGAAGGGGTGTTGCATACCCGCGCCTGCGCCGTGGGCAAACACAAACAAGGAATCAAACCCCTCTTCCATCATTATTTCAGCACTCACCGTGCCGATGGATTCCGAAACCTGGATGGCAAGTTGTTTTGTTTTCATACTTTAAATTTGTTCAGGGATTGGTTCTCCTCCAAACATAACCGCCTTAAAACCCTTATTTCTTATTCCCCTGTTTCCCTATTTCGTTATATCCTTATTTCCCTATTTTTACGGCGCTTACCATAATTGTCTGAAATGACCGAAGAGAAAAGTTTGAACTTCCTGGAAGAAATTGTTGAAAACGATTTGCAGTCAGGAAAATACAAGTCAATTATCACCAGGTTCCCGCCGGAACCGAATGGATATCTCCATATGGGGCACGCCAAGAGCATATGCCTGAATTTTGGGCTGACCATGAAATATGGAGGACATACCAACCTGCGCTTCGATGATACCAATCCGGTGACGGAAGAGACAGAATATGTGGAGAGCATCAAGAATGATGTTCGCTGGCTTGGCTTCCAGTGGGGCAACGAACTGTATGCTTCCGATTATTTCGATCAGTTATATGCTTTCGCGCTGAAGCTTGTCGATAAGGGTCTGGCGTACGTCGACGACAGCTCAAGTGAAGAGATTGCCGGCCTGAAAGGAACGCCCACGCAACCGGGAAAAGACAGCGCCTATCGTCAGCGCAGCATTGCCGAGAACCGGCAATTGTTCGAAGGCATGCGCGCCGGCAAATTCGCTGACGGGGCGAAAGTCCTCAGGGCGAAGATCGACATGGCCCATCCGAACATGCATATGCGTGACCCGATCCTCTACCGGATCAAACATGCGCATCATCACCGCACCGCTGACAAATGGTGCATTTACCCGATGTATGACTTTGCCCATGGTCAGAGCGATTCCATTGAAAAAGTTACCCACAGCATCTGCACGCTGGAATTTATTCCGCACCGTGAACTATACGATTGGCTCATTGACAAGCTGGAGATCTATCCGTCACGTCAATACGAGTTTGCCCGGTTAAACATGACCTACACCATTATGAGCAAACGCAAGTTGTTACAACTTGTAAATGAAGGCCATGTGACCGGTTGGGACGACCCGCGGATGCCTACGCTCAGCGGCGTAAGGCGGCGTGGCTATACACCGGCAAGTATCCGCGATTTCTGCGACAAGATCGGTGTTGCCAAGCGCGAGAATCTCATCGACGTAGGCTTACTGGAATTTTGCGTACGCGAGGATCTGAACAAGGCAGCGCTCCGCCGGATGGTAGTGTTTGACCCGGTGAAAGTGGTCATCACGAATTATGAATCTGGAAAGGTTGAAATGTTGGAAAGTGAAGACAACCCCGAGGCGGAACAGGTTACAAAAAGAACTATTCCCTTCAGCCGGGAAGTGTATATAGAGCGAGAGGATTTCATGGAAGATCCGCCGAAGAAATATTTCAGGCTCGCGCCCGGACAAATGGTGCGGTTGAAGAGCGCATACATCATCCGTTGCGACAATGTCGTCAAAGACGCGGCAGGAAACGTCACCGAAATCCATTGTACCTATATCCCGGAAAGCAGAAGTGGATCCGATACCTCGGGAATCAACGTAAAGGGCACCTTGCATTGGGTAAGCATACAACAAGCCGTAAAGCTGGAGACGCGTCTTTACGACCGTTTATTCAAAGTTGAAGATCTGAGCCAGGCAGAAGGGGATTTCAAGAATTATCTCAATCAGGATTCGTTACAGGTAGTAACCGATGTCTACGCCGAGCCCGCCATCACCTCCGCCAAAGCGGAAGACCGGTTCCAGTTCCTGCGCAAGGGTTATTTTTGCCTCGATCCCGACTCCACGGGCGAAAAGCTGATCTTTAACAGGACAGTCACTTTGCGGGACATGTGGACGAAGAAGTAGCGGTTGCCGGGAGGTTACGTGTTGCCTGCGTCTGCCATACGCACCTAAAACAAAGTGGCTTCCAGCACAATATCCTTCGTAAGGTTATAGAATTCCTTGTGCATATTAAACGCCGGCTCGCCGTTTTGTTCCTTGATGACATATGAACCATCCTCCTGCATCACGTAGGCGTTCACGTTGTCTTTCAGATTGAAACGCAGATTGTTAATGGCCTGACGGCGAAGGATATCTTCTTCGAGCAGGAACAGCGATTCAATTCTGCGGTCAAAGCTTCGGACCATCGCATCGGCGCTTCCGATATATACTTTCTGATTGCCGGCGTTATGAAAATAATAGATGCGTGAATGCTCCAGATATTCCCCGACAATGGAGATAACCTCAATGTTTTCGCTCACCCCTTTGCGGCACGGGCGTAAGCTGCACATACCGCGGACGATCAACTTGATCGGAACCCCAGCCTGCGAAGCTGCGTAAAGTTCGTCAATGAATTCCTTATCCTGAAGCGAATTCAGTTTGATGACGACACCCGACGTAATACCCTGTTTTGCATTTTCCGCTTCCCGTCTCACCAGGTTGAGCAACTGAATCCGCATGTCGCGCGGAGACGTGATCAGGTTCCTGTAGGTGGTGGGCTGAGAATGACCGGTAATGACGTTAAAGAATTCCGATACGTCATTGGCATAAACTTCGCGGGTGGTGAGCAAACCAATGTCGACATACATCCGTGCCGTTGATTCATTGTAATTTCCACTGGAAAGGTGAACGAAGCGTGTTACTTTATCCTCACCGAACCGGCGAACGATCAGCAACAATTTGGTATGCGTCTTCAGACTGCTGACACCATAAATCACAAAGCATCCGGCTTTTTGTAAACGCTGGGCCTCACGCAGGTTATTTTCCTCATCGAAACGCGCTTTCACTTCAAACAAGACGGATACGTGTTTTCCGTTCTCGGCGGCCTTCAATAACGCAGCCGTTACACGGGATTCCCTCGACACGCGGTAAATGGTGATCTTGATGGAAAGTACATACGGGTCGTCGGCCGCCTTCTCGAGCAGTTCCAGCACCGGCTCCATGGAATTATACGGATGGTGCAGCAGAATATCCCGTTCCTGCAATACCTCGAAGAGGTCACGCGATCCCTGTTCAGGAAAATTCAATGGTTTGATGGGCGCCGGTTGCTGTGCGCGTTTAGTTTTGAATTCCTTGTGGTTAACAATCTGAAGAAGGCCGGTAAAATCAATCATGCCTGACTTGGGCACGTAAAAGATGTTATGGTCATCAAGGTCCCACTGGATCTTGAGGATGCGCATCATCCACGGATCGGGTTGATCCACCACTTCCAGGCGCACCACCCTTCCCGATCTCCTCGTTTTGATTTTGCGCTTCAGGTCTTCCAGGAAATTCGATTCGATATCTTCGCTTTCTTCCAGCGTGAAATCACCATTGCGATTGATCCGAAACAGGTTGATGCTGGAAATCTCAACATTCCTGAAAAGGTGATGAATGTTGTAGCTGATGATATCTTCAACCGGAACAAACAGGATCCTGTCTTCTGCGACGATCTCGTAAAACCGCGGAAGGTTGTGGGGCACCTGGATAAAACTTACTTTGAACTGATGCGGCGTGTCACCCGGATTTTTCGTCACGACCCCGAACAAAAGGCGGTTGTTCATCAGCACAGGAAAAGTGTGATAATTATCAAAGACCATCGGGGTCAGCATCGGAAAAATGATGCTGTTGAAATATTCATTGACTTTCTGCGTCGTCTCCACGGAAAGATCCGCATACCCGGCAATCATAAAACCATTGCCTTCAAACAGCGGTTTCAATTTTTTGACGTAGTATTCATTCTGGTCATTGTAAAAACGCCGCGTTTCCGAGAGCAAAAGTATCCGGAACGGCTCTTCCCGCAGTCCGTTATAATCAAACCGCTCTTTGCCATAGTCGATGTAATTGTACAGACTGCCGAGGCGGATGGTACAGAATTCGTCGAGGTTGGAAGCCGTGATCGAGAGGAATTTCAACCGGTCGAAGATACTCCGGTCAATATGTTTTGCCTGATCAAGTACGCGGTAATTGAACTGAAGCCAGCTAAGGTCACGACTGATGTAGTTACTCTCCTCTATGTGTTGAGTAATTTTCTCCATTGACATTACCGCCTCGCTCATGTGAAATAGATGTTATGAATTGCAACTTATCTTTAGCTGCGAGCCTTGAGCCGCGGGCGCGCGATGGTGACACGCGCTTTCCGAAGCTCAAGGCTCGCTTTCTTTTTTGAACTTATTAAATATCTATCCGTGCATACTTTGCATTTTTCTCGATGAATTCCCTGCGGGGCGCCACCTCATCCCCCATCAGCATACTGAACAGGTGGTCGGCTTCCGCGGCTGACTCGATGCTCACCAGTTTCAGGGACCTTCTTGCCGGGTCCATGGTAGTGGACCAAAGCTGCTCGGGGTTCATTTCTCCCAATCCTTTGTAACGCTGAACGTGCACCGAATCTTCCTTGCCCCCGGCAATTTCCCGTGTGATGGCGCTGCGTTCCTCTTCGGTCCAGCAATACCGCTCTTCCTTCCCTTTCTTCACCAGGTAGAGGGGCGGCAACGCAATGTATACATACCCGCGTTCGATCAGATCCTTCATGTACCGGAAAAAGAAAGTAAGGATCAATGTCCTGATGTGACTTCCATCAACGTCCGCATCGGTCATGATAATGATCTTGTGATAGCGGAGCTTGTTCATGTTCAGCCCTTTGTCATCATCCTGCGTGCCGAAGGTTACCCCCAGGGCGGTAATGATATTCTTTATTTCTTCGTTGTCATAGATCTTGTGTTCCTGCGCTTTCTCAACGTTGAGGATCTTTCCTCTCAGGGGAAGGATGGCCTGGAAATTCCGGTCTCGGCCCTGCTTTGCCGAACCTCCCGCCGAGTCACCTTCTACGAGATAGACTTCGCATATGCTGGGATCCGTACTCGAACAGTCTGCGAGTTTACCGGGCAGACCTGTTCCCGACAGCACATTCTTCCGCTGGACCATTTCGCGTGCTTTGCGTGCCGCGTGGCGCGCCTGTGCAGCGAGGATCACTTTATTCACGATCAGTTTTGCTTCCTTGGGATGTTCTTCAAGGTATGTATTCAATACTTCTCCCACCGCCTGATCCACGACACCCATCACATCGGAGTTACCGAGTTTTGTCTTCGTCTGTCCTTCGAACTGTGGCTCCTGCACCTTGATGGAAATGACAGCCGTCAATCCTTCCCTGAAGTCGTCTCCGCTGATATCGAGTTTTACTTTTTCAAGCAGGCCGGATTTATCGGCATAGGCTTTCAGCGTGCGCGTGAGCGCGCGGCGGAACCCGGCAACGTGTGTACCGCCCTCGTGTGTATTGATGTTGTTCACATAGGACACAAGGTTCTCCGTAAAGGAAGTATTATAACTCAATGCAACCTGTACAGGAACCGTCCCCTTTTCGTTTTCAATATAGATCGGATCAGGAATAAGTTTCTCGCGTGTTGCGTCGATATAACTGACGAACTCGCGCAAACCTCCCTCAGATAAAAAGCTGTCAGCTCTCGCCTCCCCCTTTTCATCCTTCTCCCGCAAGTCTGTCAGATTGATTTTGATACCAGGGTTCAGGAAAGATAACTCTCTTAACCTGGAGGCCACGGTCTCGTAATTGTATTCGGTGACCAGGAACACCTGTTTGTCCGGCTTAAAGTGAACCGTCGTCCCCGTGCGGTCGGATTCTCCAACAACCCGCACCGGGTATTGCGGCACACCGCGGTGATACTCCTGTTCAAAGACCTTTCCCTCTCTGTAGATGGTAGCATGCAGCACATCGGAAAGTGCGTTCACGCAAGACACGCCCACCCCGTGGAGTCCACCGGATACCTTGTAAGTGTTCTTATCAAACTTACCCCCGGCATGGAGAACCGTCATGACGACCTCAAGGGCCGAGCGCTTCTCCTTTTCATGCATATCGGTAGGAATACCGCGGCCGTTATCTTCGACGGTTATTGAATTATCCGCGTTGATAGTGACTTTGATCAGGTCGCAAAAGCCTCCCAGGGCTTCGTCGATAGAGTTGTCTACAACTTCCCAGATGAGGTGGTGCAACCCTTTCACGCCAACGTCCCCGATGTACATGGCAGGTCTTTTCCGGACCGCCTCCAAACCTTCCAAAACCTGAATGTTACTGGCCGAATACCCAGCCGGGACTTTATCTTGAACTTCGCTCATTTTTATTGATTAGAACCGCCAAAATACATTTTTTTGCCTCGGTATCAGCATATTTAACAGGAAAAAAGTAAACATATTTCACCATGACAGATACCCCGGAAAAAACGTCGTAACCACCCTGAAACGCACTTTATTTTTACCCCGTTTGCTGCTCCTCCGGCGTTTCACAAACAGATGATCTAAACGCATCAACACGTCATCATGCTGGCACGCGGCGCTGAAAAAAAAATCGGGACTTGAATCCCTGAACTGCCAACGCACGGGTTATGCGAAACATGCGCCAGGCTGCCTCACAACCACGCTGCTGTCATCATGATCATCATCTTCTGATTGCCGAAGAACAATAAGGGACGTCAGGTATACCACTGATCCAATGATCGCAGAACAGTTAAAGATAACGTTGTATCCCTGCCGAAAATTCGGTCCTGACCGGAATAATTCAGTTGAAAAAGAACGGAATTTTAGGTAGATTACTTTTACTACAAAAAAACAAACGCCATGAAAAGATATCTGTTCTCAATGGCTGCTGTCCTTTTATTTTCTCTTTCCGCAACAGCTCAAAAAACGACTGACGAAGACGCTATCAAAGCTGTGATCGAACAGGAAACAAAAGCATATTTCAGCATCGACTACGACAACTGGATCAACAGTTGGTCTCATGTGCCCTATGCATACTGGTCTTACGCCGATACGGCCGGTCTCAACTATTTTGCGGGCTGGAAAGCCATCGAAATTGGTTTCAATGATTACTTCATCACCACAAAACCCAGCAGGATCGAAGTCGACCGGACGTGGGAACATCTTCGTATTTACAAAGATGGCGCCTACGCCCGCTTCAGACAGGCCGTCATCACGAATGGTGTCAGAGGTCCGGAACAGACAGAAATCCGTGTCCTGGAAAAAGACAAGGACAAACAGTGGAAAATTGTGTTGGTGGCAGTACTGAAAAGCAACAAGATCAAACCCGATAGCGAAGCAGGGAATTATTAATTCCAGATCAATATTGAAGGCTTCTGAGCATTACCAGGGTGCAGGCTTGCAGCGTCTCCACCCCTTGTGCTTTTGCGCGTTCTTCAAAATCATCATTTTCCGTTCCCGGGTTAAAAATTATCCGTTTTGGGTTTAAACTCAGGATGTAGTCGATGTGCTCAGGCTGACGCTGGGGCCCGATATATAAGGTCACTGTATGCACATCCCTGATGAGCGGCTTTTCAAAAATATCCAGGATCTCCTTTCCAAAAACGGCCCCATCTTTGATACCCACAGGTACGATTTCATGGTTGTATTCCATTAACATCCGGGCGGCCAGGAAGGCGTAACGCCCAGGATTTGTTGTTGCTCCGATTATGACTGTTTTCTTCACCTTGGTTCAAATTAATGTTACTTACGGCATTAAAATATTATAACCCAACAAAATAAATTTATCTTGGTTCCAAATTTATGCAGATGAGATCTTTACTGTTCCTTACCCTTATCCTTACCTCCACGGCCGGATTCGGCCAGGAAAAGCCCTACCGGTACACTGTTGATCTGACCACCGTGGTCAATGACAGAGTGCGTGTGGAGCTCGCTCCCCCGGAAGTAAAGGAAAAGGAGATCACTTTCTTTTTTCCAAAGATCGTACCCGGAACATATGCCATTGCCGATTATGGCAGGTACGTTGCAGATTTCAAAGCCCTCGATAAAAAGGGCAAAGAACTACCGGTCGAAAAAATAGGCGAAAATGAATGGCGGATCAAAAATGCCAACAAGCTCACGAAAATAACCTACTGGGTAGACGACACCTGGGATACAAAAGCAGAGGGACCGCAGATCTTTTGGCCCGCCGGAACGAACATCGAAGAAAACAAGAACTTTGTCCTGAATACCAGCGGGTTCTTCGGTTACTTTCAGGGGCGCAAGGAACCTGATTTTCAGGTGAATGTCCTGCGTCCCAAAGAATTGTACGGCTCGACAGGGTTGATCCCCGTGAAAACGGGGGAATCGCCTGCCACGCTCAGACTGGAAAAAGGCGCCGCCAATGGCAACAAGGTTGTTGATGTCTTCCGCGCAGCTGATTATGATGAATTGGTTGATTCACCGCTCATGTACGCCCGACCTGATACAGCGATCATCCGCGTGGCCAACACAGAAGTACTCATCGGCTCCTATTCGCCAACGAAAAAGGTCACTGCGAAACAGATCGCTGAGAGCATCCGGGAAGTGCTGATGGCTCAAAAGGAATTTCTCGGCGGAAAACTTCCTGTCGACAAATACGCGTTTATCTTTTATTTCACCGACAAGCCGGTCCTGAGTTATGGTGCGCTGGAACATTCTTACTCGTCTTTTTACTACATGCCGGAGATGCCCATCGATCAGATGAATCAGCAACTCCGCGATTTTGCCGCGCATGAATTTTTTCACATCGTCACGCCGCTGACCGTTCATTCAAAGGAAATTGAAGATTTTGATTTCAATGACCCAAAAATGTCCAAACACCTCTGGATGTATGAGGGCGTTACCGAGTACTTTTCGGGTTTGGTGCAGGTTCAGTATGAACTGATCTCATTGGAGGAATACATGCAGACGGTACGGGAAAAAATGGTCACTGCAGACCAGTTCAAGGACAACGTGCCTTTTACAGAGATCAGCAAATTCACGCTCGACAAATACCATGATCAGTATTACAATGTATACCAGAAGGGAGCCCTCATCGGCCTTTGTCTTGATATTAAATTAAGAGAACTCTCCGGCGGCAAAAGCGGACTTCGGGATCTGATGCTGCGACTTTCAGAGAAGTATGGTAAGGAAAAAGCATTCGAGGATGATTCGCTCATCAACGAAATCGCACGCATGACCTACCCTGAAATCGGAAAATTCTTTCAGCAGTACGTACAGGGAAGAACAGCCATGACGCCGGGTGATTCAACCCAGCCTGATACCATCGACCCCCTCCCTTTTGAAGAAATCTTTGATGCCGTGGGGATTATCTATGCTGAGGAACACACGTTCAGTGATTTCAGTCTTGGCATCGATAACCCTGATCTCGGGATAACGCAGATCGACAGCGTACCAAAACTTCAGATTGCCACGACTGCTCACCTGAACGCTATGGGTAAAGCTTTAGGGTTCCAGGAAGGTGACGTTCTCTTAAAGATCAACGGTCAGGATATACCAGACATTGGCACTCCGGAGTTCCCTGCATTTATTCAGCAACAACTCTTGACCCTGCAGGATGGGAAGGACCTGTCTTATACTGTCATGCGAAAAAATTCAAACGGTGAAAGCAAGGACACTATTCTCACGGCACCGGTTGAGAAAATTGAGATGGCACAAAAACACCTCCTCGCCCCGAACCCTCAGGCCACCCCTGAACAACTGGCTTTGAGAGATGCCTGGCTGAAACCCGCTGAATAACTGGTTACTGGTTACTGGTTACTGTTACCGGTTACTGGTTACTGGTTACTGGTAACTGGTAACTGGTTACCGATTCACACCTTCCACTCCTTCTTCATCTTCCTTTTCAGAAGTTTGTTGGCTTCACCATCCTTTTTGAAGCGTTCTTTCTCAGGATCCCATTCGAGTGGACGTTGCAGCGCGTAGGCGATATTTCCAATGTTACAAACTGTAGCGGTCCGGTGTCCTACCTCCACATCGCAGATTGGCGGTTTACGTGTGCGGATGGCATTGAAGAAATCCTGATAATGGTTATCGGAAACATATACTTTGGAATGCGCTTTATCAAAGACCTTGTCTTTCAGACTTTCAGGAGTCGTGCGCAATGCTCCGCGCTGCACATATACTTCTCCTTCTGTCCCGAAAAAGTGACAGTAATTTTTTCCTGCCTCCGGCTGGTGGATCATTTGTACGCCGGTCTCATACTCATAGATAAGGCCAGACTCCTTCCCTTGCCCCGGCGGGATGACTTTTACCGGTCCGGAGTGATCCATCCCCAATCCCCACTGGCCGATATCAAACATATGCGCCCCCCAATCGGTCATATATCCTCCGCCGAATTCTTTGTAATCACGCCACTTGGCCCAGAAGGTATCCTCCATGCCTGGGGCGAGGTTGTGATTAAAGGGTCGTTCTACCACATTCGGGCCCATCCACAGGTCCCAGTTCACGCCTTCAGGCAACGCCTCCGCCTGCAGGTCCCATGCCTTTGGAGGTCCGCCCACGCTCACGACGATTTTCTTAATCTCACCGATGGCGCCGCTCCTCACCAGTTGGACAGCGCGGGTGAACTCGCTGGCGGAGCGTTGCATGCTTCCTGTCTGGAAAACACGTTCATGCTTGCGCGCAGCCCTTACCATCGCGCGGCCTTCCTTTACAGTGAGGGACAGCGGTTTTTCGCAATAGACGTCTTTGCCGGCTTCTGCCGCGTGAACAGACATCGACGCATGCCAGTGATCAGGGCTTGCGATGATGACTGCATCAATATCCTTTTTTAACAGGAGCTCGCGGTAATCCACATAGGCAGCGGTGGCATTGTATCCTGACTGCCCTGTCTTTTCAGCGTAGAGCTTATTATTGGTGTTAACGAATTTATCAAGCTTGTGTGCATATACATCGCAAGCTGCAACGATCTGCGCATCCGGCAAATTAAAAAACCGGTTCTGTAGCCCTCCGCTTTGTTTGCCACACCCGATAAAGCCAAGCACTATCTTGTCGCTGGGTGCAACGTGCCCCGGCCCGCCCAGCACGTAGCGTGGCACAATGAAGAACGAAGACACCATGGCGGCGTTCTTAAGAAAATTTCTTCGGCTGATATTCTTCGAGGATTTCATAGTCAGGGCAACTGATAATTGTAATAAGAATCAATGAACGCTTAAATAAAAGAATTGCCGTCTTATTTCAAAGATGGGTCGCGGGTTTGTGATGAGTGGATCGTCACAATTTCCTTGTGTATTCTCTTGTTCAGCCAGTTAATCCTCTACCAACTTCTCCTGCGTTCTGCCCCTGTAAATATGCAGTATGGCGTAAGCGCCGAGGATGAAGGCAACGACGATGCCAACGGAATAAGCAATGTCGCCGGGCAGCTGGAAGCCTTCGGGTGCCTGCAGCAGGTACGAGATCACCACCGTTGTCATAAAGACTGCCGGAAGCAGGGTAACCCAGTAATTCTTCTTCTCCCGGATGAGGTAGGCGGTGATGGTCCATAAGACGATGGTCGCGAGTGTTTGATTTGTCCAGGCAAAATATCTCCAGACGACCCCGAAATTCACTTGTGTGAGCAGATAGCCGACGATAAACAACGGAACACTGATCATCAGGCGATTCCGGATGGGGCCTTGCTTATAATTCAGGAAGTCGGCCACAATGATCCGTGCACTCCGGAAGGCCGTGTCCCCGGAGGTGATGGGCGCAGCCACCACACCGAGCAAGGCAAGGAAACCGCCTACTGTTCCCAGCAGGGAGATTGAAATTTCATTAACAACAAAAGCAGCATTCCCCTGATTCTCCACCATGACTTCGTTCAGTCCGGAAGTTCCGCCGTAGAAACACATCCCAATGGCTGCCCAGATCAACGCCACAATGCCTTCGGTGATCATGGCTCCGTAAAAGATCGGCCTGCCCTGCCTTTCGTTGGTCATGCACCTGGCCATGAGCGGCGACTGCGTTGCGTGAAAACCGGATATGGCGCCGCAGGCAATGGTGACAAACACCATAGGAAATATGGGAAAACCCTCAGGATCATGGTGCTGATTGCTCAGGTTTGCCCATGTTAACTCGGGTATTGGCAGGCCCTTCGCCACCATCATGATCGTGATGCCCACCGCCATAAAAAGAAGCGCAAAACCGAAAATCGGGTACAGCCGGCCGATCAGTTTGTCGATAGGCAGCAAGGTAGCCGCAACATAGTAAACAAAAATAGCCCATACCCATACCGTGATGCCAACGGAATTGCCCGTCATGTCATCGAGTATCTTCGCAGGCCCCATAATGAATACGGCGCCTACCATGATCATGAGAATAACAGTGAAGACGCGCATGAACTGCTTCACGCCCGTCCCCAGATAAAGCCCGGATATTTCCGTGATGCTTTTGCCCTGGTGTTTCAGCGAAAGCATTCCTGAAAAATAATCATGGACCGCACCGGCGAAGATGGAGCCAAAAACGATCCACAGGAAAGCCACCGGCCCCCACATCGCACCGGCGACGGCACCGAAGATGGGACCAAGCCCGGCGATATTCAAAAACTGGATGAGAAATATCTTCCAGCCCGGCATGGCGACAAAGTCCACGCCGTCAGCCATTGTAATCGCCGGCGTTTTCCGGCTGGGATCGATCGCAAATATTCTTTCAACAAGTTTTGAATAAAGAAAATAGCCGAGTACCAGGGCTGCGATGGAGGCGAAAAAAGTGATCATACGATAAGAATTTTCCAGGCGACAAGGGCCTCGAACAAAAATAGGGAATATTATTTCTAATCATACGGCCGGGCCGTTTCCTTGTAAGATTCGCGCACAGTTTCCATTATCCTTTACCCGGTCAATTGAAGCCCGCGTTCCAAAAAAGTCAGTTATGACATCCGAAACATCAACGGTCAATTGATCTCACGGCAGCCTCGGCGCAACGCTCTCCATCCATGGCAGCGGAGACAATACCACCCGCGTAGCCGGCACCTTCTGCACAGGGGAACAGTCCTTTGATCTGCGGATGTTCAAGCGTGTCTCCGTCACGGGGTATCTTTACAGGGGAAGAAGTGCGGCTCTCCACCCCTACCACCTGCGCTTCATTCGTATAATACCCCTTCATCTTCTTTCCGAACTCTTTGAAGGCGATGCGCAACGCCTGGTGAATAAAATCAGGAAGGAGCGCTTTCATATCTACGGAAGTCAATCCCGGCTGATAAGAAGTAGGCAGCAACGCAGCAGAGACTTTTCCTTCTACAAAATCCACCAGCCTTTGCGCAGGAGCGCTTTGGGTACCCCCTGCCATCGCACACGCTTTGCGCTCAATATCCGATTGGAATACAAGGCCTGCCAGGGGACCCCGCATTTCGTGGGCCCCGAAATCCTTTTCTTCCACCGCCACCACAATGCCGGAGTTGGCAAACACAGAGTCGCGGCGTGACGGGCTCATACCATTGACCACCACTTCTCCCGGGGCTGTCGCCGCCGGAACAATAAACCCTCCCGGGCACATGCAGAAAGAAAATACACCCCTTGCCTGGCCTTGCACCATCGCCTGGTGGACAAGCGCATAGGAAGAAGCGGGCAAATACGGTCCCCTTTCCACGGGACAATGGTACTGGATCCTGTCAATCAGGTTCTGGGAATGCTCGACCCTGAGGCCAAGCGCAAAGGGCTTGGAGAAGATCTGGATGTTTCTTTTTTGCAGCAGGTAAAAAATATCGCGGGCCGAGTGACCGGTAGCCAAGATGACAGCCTCCCCTTTTACCTTTTCACCCGACGCAAGTACGACACCTTGCATGACATCGCCGGATAAAATAAAATCAACCACCCGTGTATTGAAGTGCACTTCTCCCCCATGATCAAGGATCGTTTGTCGCAGTGCCGACACCAGTTTAGGAAGTTTATTCGTTCCAATGTGCGGATGGGCATCGAACAAAATATCCTGGCTCGCCCCGTGCGACACAAATGTCTCCAGAACTTTGCGGATATCGCCGCGTTTTTTGGATCGCGTGTAAAGCTTTCCATCCGAATAGGTACCGGCCCCACCCTCTCCAAAACAATAGTTGGATTCCGGATTTACAATATGTTCCTTATTGATGGCAGCGAGATCACGCCTCCGCGACTGTACGTCCTTTCCGCGCTCAAAGATCACCGGTTTAAATCCCAGCTCCAGCAAACGCAATCCGGCAAACAGGCCAGCAGGCCCGGCGCCGACGATCAGCACGGGTTTCTTATTGCTGACATGCTGGTACGCGGGAGTGTTTTCTTCAAGATGCTTATACTCTTCCGGCGAACAGATCTCCACCTGAAAACGTACAACGACTTTTTTTCCACGGGCATCAATGGACCGCTTGATGGGCCTGACAAGAACAGTTCCATCGTTTTTAAGCCCAAGTCTTTCGTAAAGAATTGCCGGGAATAATGAATCATCGAAGGCCTCTTCCGGCCAGAGTGTGAGATCTGCGACTGTCATCGTGAAAGGTTTTTATCCTTTAATGGCCGGAAATAATCGGTCAGACTAAAGCTGCATGGACCGTTCCGGCGATGCAAAGATATTAAACATCCACCAGAATGTAATGGCGTCGGAAACAGGGCGACCGCCGCACTTCCTCTGAGAAAACGTTAATGGCCCCGTGTAAATACCGCGCTGCCCCACTCCTCAATTTCCTGCGGCGTCCACAGCTCCGGAAAGAACATCCTTTTTTGAAATTTCGGAGGCAGGTATTTCTGCCAGTTCGTACCACCCGTAGCCTTTAAAACCTCTGGATCTTTCTTCAGGTATGCCCCGGCGGATTTCATGTGCGCCAGTGGCCAGAAAATATTTACGTAAAGGTCGTATTCCTTCAGCCTGGATACGATGCTGTCACGCGAAGGACTGTCGGCGAAATTTCTTTGAAAGATCTGCCGCAGATTGTTGTCTTTGTATTTAAGGCCCGCTTCATAAAATGACTTCATATAATGGCTTTCAAACTGCTGCAGCGTAAGCGTCTTGGAGCCGGTGCCGAGATCAGTGGCGCCTCTTTTCCAATATAGTTTTTCAACCATTTCTTTGATATCTGCATTCCGCAGGGCGTTGCGTTCGTCCATGGCGACGAGATTGATCATATCCGTCGATCCGATCTCGATGAAGCGGTATTGCGCAGATTGAAAACCGCTGGCCGGCAACAGCGCCATACGGAATTTCTGGAATTGATCCCTGTCTAACCCCTTCACCATGATATCGAAAGAATTTTCCAGGTTTTTAAAGTAACGGACGATCCTGTCGAGACGCTCGACAAAGAAATTTTCATCGATATTCTGCCTTGTGGCGATCTGCTCGATCTCCAGCAATACAAGCTTGAAGTACAGTTCGGTGATCTGATGGTATATGATAAAGACCTTTTCGTCAGGAAAACTCGTCTTTGGATTCTGCAGACTGAGCAACGTCTCCAGGTGAATATAATCCCAATAGGTCAGGTAATCGGAATACAGGAGGCCATCCAGATAGGACGCCAGATCCTGGCCCATAAAATCATACTTGGCCTGAAGTTTCTTTAATTGCTCGAGAAGGTTTTTATCCACCGGTTCATCAACCATAGTAAGCCACTTTAATTGTAAATTTACTGTTTAACTTGGCATGAATTTAAAGTAATAATCAATACCAATCGTATGCCCAACGAACAACCAGCTGCCATCGGAGCAGGAAAATCCTTAAGGCAGGATATTTTTGACCATCCGGATTTTTATGCTATTGACGATCTGCTCACCGAAGAACACAAACTCATCCGTAGTTCCATTCGTGATTTCGTCAAGCGGGAAATCTCTCCTTTCATTGAGGATTGGGCGCAACGGGCGCATTTCCCTTACGAGATCGTAAAGAAGTTCGGGGAAATCGGCGCATTCGGCCCTACCGTTCCGGCAGCATACGGTGGCGGTGGTCTGGATTATATCAGTTACGGTCTCATCATGCAGGAGATCGAGCGAGGTGATTCAGGGATGCGGTCAACAGCCTCCGTGCAGGGATCGCTGGTGATGTATCCTATCTACAAATTCGGAAGCGAAGAACAACGAAAAAAATATTTGCCGAAACTCGGGTCGGGGGAATGGCTTGGCTGTTTCGGATTGACCGAACCCGACTTTGGGTCCAACCCTTCGGGTATGGTAACAAACTTCCGGGATATGGGCGACCACTATCTGCTCAACGGGGCAAAGATGTGGATCTCCAATTCACCAAAAGCAGACGTCGCGGTTGTATGGGCAAAAAATGAGGAAGGCCGGATTCACGGATTGATCGTGGAAAAAGGAGCTGAAGGCTTTTCGACACCTGAGACGCATGGTAAATGGTCCCTCCGCGCCAGCACCACAGGAGAACTGGTCTTCGATCATGTGAAGGTACCCAAACAGAATTTATTGCCCGGCAAAAGCGGACTCGGCGCACCCATGATGTGCCTGGATGCGGCGCGCTATGGAATTGCCTGGGGCGCGGTAGGTGCAGCCATGGATTGCTACGAATCGGCCCGCAGATACGCGCAGGAAAGAATTCAGTTCGGAAAACCGATCGCTTCTTTTCAGCTGGTGCAGAAAAAACTTGCCGAGATGCTGACAGAGATCACAAAAGCACAGTTGCTGAACTGGCGGCTGGGCGTTCTGATGAATGAGGGAAAGGGAACTACGGCGCAAATCTCACTGGCAAAACGCAATAACGTCCACATGGCACTGGAGATCGCAAGGGAGGCAAGACAAATCCACGGGGCCATGGGCATCACGGGCGAATATCCGATTATGCGGCACATGATGAACCTCGAGTCAGTCATTACCTACGAAGGAACACATGACATCCACCTGCTGATCCTCGGAAACAAGATCACAGGCATCCCCGCCTTTGACTAAATGCTACTGTACATAGGCCGTAAATGTGACCCGCTGAACAGGGTTTCTCGGATCATTTGAATATACGGTGATCGCCTTGTTCTGGGTACCCGTTCTGTCAGAAGGATTGAAAGATATCGTCAGCGTAGCGCTTTCACCTGGCTTCAGTTTATCTTTTGAAGGCGAAGCCGTTATGCAGGTGCAGTTCGGCTGAACGGATTTTAACAGCAATTCGCTCTTCCCACTGTTGACAACCTGTATCTGCATGTCTGCAGCCGTGTTCGCTTTGATATTGCCGAAATCAAGAGACGTGGATCCCAGGGTAAGCTGCGGAGCTTTCGCCAGTTGTGCGGCCGACATCACAGGAAAGAAATCTTCCAGCGTCGCATAAACTGAAAAAGACTTCAGTGGATTGGTTTTGTCATTTGTTTCAATCGCAACATTGTCTGACTGAAATCCATACTGGTTTTTTAGGGCCCCGTTATAGCTGATCCTGATGTTGCCCTTCTCTCCCGGCGGCAAGTTCCTCGGCTGCACATCCACACGGATATAGGCAGGGTGTTCAAATTTTCCTGTAAATGCCATTGGCGTTTCTCCGGCATTCATTATTGGAAATTCGCGCACGACGTACTCGTCCTTTAGAAATACCCTTCCCATATTAAACGATGACACCTTCATTTTCAGGTTACCGTTGGCAGCGGGATAGTCCGTAGGAGCCGGTTTCGCGTCATTACTTACCTGTCCCTTGATCTGAAGGATGATGGGGTTGGCTTCCAGATCGGTGGTGACAGTCAATGATTTAGTGAAGAATCCAGGCCGGCCCCTGGGATCATAGCTGGCCTGAATAAAGCCGTTCTTACCCGGCGGCACGACATCCTTGGACCATCCGGGAGTCGTGCACCCGCAGGAGGCCTGCACTTTCAGGATCCTGACCGGCCTTGAACTGTTGTTGATGAAGACGAATTCATGGGTCACAGGCCCCTTCATCTCATCGATCGCTCCGAAATCATGGGTTTCCTCCCGGAAAGCCAGTTGTTTGGCCTGCTGGGCGAAGGCGGTTGAATACAGAAACACAAACAGCAACCCGAAGATCGTTCTTGTCATAAAAGGAAATGTTTGGCGCAAAATTAACGAATTATGCAGTATATAATTTTACCTCCGTGATGATTCTTCTCCACGTTGTCCGCAGGTTTGTTAAAAACCGCACGTCCCATACTCCGGAAGAAATCCATAACGATCCGATGATGTAAGCAACAATTTATTTTCTTTGCACCACTATGGCGAGAATTTTAACAGGAATCCAAAGCAGCGGGCGCCCGCATCTGGGGAATTTGCTGGGAGCGATCATCCCTGCGATCAGGCTTTCACAACAGCCCGGGAACGAATCATTGTTCTTCATTGCCGACCTTCATTCCCTCACCACCATTAAAGATGCTGAAACCAGGGTGGAGAATGTGCGGGCGGTAGCGGCTGCATGGCTTGCTTTCGGTTTTGACATCGAAAAAAATTTACTGTACCGGCAGTCCCGCATTCCCGAGGTTTGCGAACTTACCTGGTATCTGAACTGCTTCACGCCCTATCCGATGCTGGCCAACGCCCATTCTTTCAAGGACAAATCGGAGAAACTGGCCGACGTAAATGCAGGCCTGTTTACGTATCCGGTGCTGATGACTGCTGACATTATTTTGTACAATGCAGAAATTGTCCCGGTTGGAAAGGACCAGCGGCAGCATGTCGAAATTGCACGCGACATCGCTGCATCCTTCAACGGTCAGTACGGCGTCACTTTCGTTGTGCCTGAAGCGAAAATTGAAGAGCAGGTGATGACGGTGCCGGGAACAGACGGGCAGAAAATGAGTAAATCCTATGGAAACATTATCGACATTTTTCTTCCCGATAAGGAGTTAAAGAAACAGGTACTTTCTATCGTGACGGACAGTACCCCGCTGGAGGCGCCGAAAGATCCTGACAAGGACAACGTGTTTGCGATCTACAGTCTCATTGCCACCCAGGAGGAGAAAGAGGTGTTGCGCAAGAAGTATCTTGGCGGCAATTACGGTTATGGCCACGCCAAACAGGAACTGCTGGAGTTGATCAAAACACGCTACGCCAAAGAACGGGAAGCTTTTAATTTCTACATGAGCAACCCTGCGGCATTGGACAAGAAACTGGAACAGGGTGAAGCGAAAGCCCGGGTGATCGCGCATGAAGTGCTCTCCCGCGTAAGACAAAAACTCGGGTTCAGCTAGAATTCAGACCCGGCCAGATCCTGATTTTACTTTACTTTTCACCCTGGCCGGCAGTCCAGACCACATTCTGTTTTTCCTTTCCAACGGTGAGGACTATGCGCGGGGGATTGGTGACGAGTACCAGGCGCGTATCTTTCCCTGGCAACTTATCGACCTCCACAGGCACACCTTTGCCCAGGTAGGCGATCGGCATCAGGACATCGTTGTCAGGACAGAGGTCGTCATGGATATTCTGCAGCGCCTCTTCCAGGTATTCGCCGTGCTTGTCCTGAAAATCATCTTCCAGGTCGTGGAGCTCTTCCTCGAGGTCGTCGTATTTCGGATCGTTATAATCTAATTTCCCCAACGCAGCCTTTTTGTTCTCTATTTCCTGCAACTCAGCATCTAGTTCTTTGACGTTCATAGTTGAATTTTCCGTAAATATTACAGATTTACAGGAATTACAAAAAGATTGTACCAGAATAAACCCCGCGGCGATCGTTTATCCGGCATCGAAACCTTCGCAGATCCGGGCTATTTCCAACAAAAGAAGCAATCTGCGCGCTGTTACCGGACCCGGAAGATTGAACAGGAGGCGGTGACCGGAAAGATTATCAAAATCTCCGGCCCGAGGACCTCTGAGGCTTCATTCATTCGATTGCAAACCTTAATTTTACAATAAACGTACGATTATGAAGGATGATTTTTTACCGATCAATGGTACCGACCATATTGAATTCTATGTCGGGAATGCCAGGCAGGCCTCTCTGTTCTATCAGCATTGCATGGGTTTCGAGCTGGTGGCGTACGCCGGACCTGAAACAGGGATCCGCGACCGCAGCTCGTACGTGCTGCAGCAAGGCAAGGTCAGGTTTGTGCTGACCACAGCCCTTCGCAATGATTCGGAAATTGCGGCGCACGTGCACAAGCATGGCGACGGCGTAAAAGTCCTCGCCCTGTGGGTTGACGATGCCCGGAAATCCTTCTACGAAACTACTTCACGTGGTGCGGAAATCGCCAGTGAACCGGAAATCCTGAAGGATGGCGCAGGTGAGGTCGTCGTCGCTTCCATCAAGACGTATGGAGAAACCATTCATACCTTTGTGGAACGAAAAAATTATCGCGGACCCTTTTTGCCTGGTTATAAGGAAATGAAAAGCCCGTTCCCTGTTATTTCCACCGGTTTAAAGTATGTTGACCATTGTGTCGGAAATGTGGAATTGGGAAGAATGAACGACTGGGTTCGTTTTTACGAGGAAGTGATGGGTTTCAAGTTACTCGTTACATTCGATGACAAGGACATCAGCACAGAGTACAGCGCCCTGATGTCAAAGGTGGTATCGAATGGCAATGGATACATCAAGTTTCCCATCAACGAGCCTGCGGCCGGAAAAAAGAAATCGCAGATAGAAGAGTACCTGGATTTTTACCAGGGCGCGGGGGTCCAGCACATCGCCCTCGCCACAGACGACATCCTGTATACGGTCGGGGAACTGCGCAAACGCGGCATGGGATTTTTATACGTTCCCGATAACTATTACGAAGAAGTTCTGGATCGTGTGGGCAGTATTGAGGAGGACCTGAAAGATCTGAAAAAACTGAATATACTGATCGACCGCGATGAAGAAGGTTACCTGTTACAGATCTTTTCCAAGCCAGTGCAGGACAGGCCTACGTTATTTTTTGAGATCATCGAGCGCAACGGCGCCAAATCTTTTGGCAAAGGAAACTTCAAGGCACTGTTCGAATCCATTGAACGCGAACAAGCTTTGCGGGGAAACTTGTGAGACCACAAACGCACACCTGCGCGCTGACGGGAATCGATCTGAAAAAAGATCTGCAGGGCACTCCGGTGCGCAGGCGCGACGACCCGAAAAACATTCTGAATGCAAATCGTTTGTTCCCGGCATGCGCACGTGTTCTTTGGCAGGACGAAAGGATTTATTTCTATCTTCGCGGCTTGAAATTCGCTTTGATAAAGTCGCGCGAACATCAATACATTATCTTTCCCCGAAAAAAAATAAACTTAGTGTCGTAGCGCCTTCGTGGCAATAAATGTTAATCTATAAAAACGATGTCTGAATTACTGGAACAAGTTCAAACGAAAGCAAATGCATGGCTGAACAGTGAAGTGATCGATGCAGAAACCAAAGCATCGGTACAATCACTTTTGTCGCAACAGGACCCGAAGGAGTTGATCGATAACTTCTATAAAGACCTCGAGTTCGGCACGGGGGGATTGCGCGGTGTGATGGGCGCAGGATCGAATTGCATGAACCGATACACCGTCGGAATCGCCACGCAGGGGTTGGCCAATTACCTGAACAAAACCTACCCGGAAAAGAAACTCAGTGTAGCCATTGCTTTTGACAGTCGTAACAACAGTCCCTTCTTCGCAGAAGTTACGGCGAATGTGCTCTCGGCGAATGGCATTCACGTGCACCTGTTTCGGGAATTAAGGCCAACTCCCCTCCTCTCCTTCGCGATCCGTTATTTGAAGTGCGACTCGGGTATTGTCATTACAGCGTCTCACAATCCAAAAGAATACAACGGCTACAAAGCCTACTGGAATGACGGGGCGCAGGTGGTGCCTCCACACGACAAGAACATTACCGAAGAAGTGAAGAAGATCAATTCCTTTGAACAAGTGAACTTCAAAGCAGATCCTTCGCTCATCCACACCATCGGCCCTGAAGTGGAAGCTGCCTACTACGAGGAAGTGAAAAAGCTTATCCCCAACAAGGAAGTGATCGCAAAGCACAAAGGCATTCCCCTGGTCTATTCAAGCCTGCACGGCGCAGGGATCACCATGGTGCCGGAGTGCCTGAAGCAGATCGGATTTTCCAATATCCACATCGTTGAAGCGCAGCAGAAACCGGATGGAAATTTCCCCACTGTTCATTCACCCAACCCGGAAGAGCAGTCTGCCATGGAAATGGTGATCAACAAAGGAAAGCAGGTCGGCGCCACCATGGTGATGGCTACCGACCCTGATACCGATCGCGTGGGCATTGGCGTCCGCCGCGCCGACGGGGAATTCATCCTGCTGAATGGAAACCAGGCCTTCAGCCTGATGATGTATTTCATCCTCAAGAATCTGAAGAACACGGAGAATGCATACATCGCCAAGACGATCGTCACTTCCGAGCTGGTGGACACCATGGCAAGAGAAATGGGCGTCGAATGTTACAATACCCTTACCGGTTTTAAATACATCGCCTCCCTCATGGGCAAGCTGGAAGGAAAAAAGCGTTTCATTGCCGCAGGCGAAGAAAGCTATGGCTACATGGTGGGCGACTTTGTACGCGACAAAGATGCTGTATCTGCCTGTGCTTTTTTCGCTGCCATGGCTGCAAACAGCACCGAAGAAAACAAATCCATGTACGACTGGCTTATCGATATGTACGTGGAATTTGGATTCTATAAAGAACACCTCCTTAACCTGACCAAAAAAGGCCAGCAGGGCGAACAGGAAATCAAAGCGATGATGGAGAAGTTCCGCAACAATCCTCCGGCCGAGATCACCGGTAGCCGGGTCGTACGGTTGCTCGACTATAAATCGCTGGAAGAACGGGATCTGGTAACAGGCAAAAAAACAAAGCTTGATTTCCCCGTCTCCGACGTGCTTCAATTCTATCTTGCGGACGGTACCAAGGTATCTGTCCGTCCTTCAGGCACTGAACCGAAGATCAAATTTTACATCGCTGTTCATACAGACCTCACTTCCAGAGATGAATTTGAAAGGAAGAACCAGGAACTGGATCGGCGGATCAAGGGGATCACGGATTATCTGCTGTCGGCGTGATGTCGAATCCCACCGTAGAGACAAGGCGTGCCTTGCCTCTACGGTGAATTACGCATAGGTCCCAATCAATTAAATTTGATTAATTTACATTCCTGGACGTAATTCATTTCATTCATGAGCGAACTGATAGCTTCGGTCGCCAGCGCCATCTGGTCACCTGTAATTTTTTTGATCATCCTTGGCGGCGTATTTTTCATTTTTTACTCAGGCTTCGTTCAATACAAATACCTGGGGCATACCATCGCGATCCTGCGTGGTAAATACAACAACCCTGATGACCCCGGACAGATCAATGCGTATCAGGCTTTGTCTACAGCGCTGGCCTCGACGGTTGGGATGGGCAACATTGCCGGCGTCGCGGCAGCGATCTCCATCGGCGGACCGGGCGCGCTGTTCTGGATGTGGGTCACCGCGATCGTGGGGATGGCTACCAATTTCTTTACCAGTACCCTCTCCGTGATGTACCGGGGAAAAGATTCTGCCGGTGAAATACAAGGTGGTCCGATGTATGTCATCCGGGAAGGACTCAGCAGAAGATGGTATCCCCTCGCCGTTCTGTTCTCAGTATGTTGTCTGGTCGGCTGTCTTCCTATTTTCCAGGCCAATCAGTTGACGCAGATCCTGGTGGATACCGGCGTGCCTGCAGCCTACAAGAGCACGACCTTTTTCCTGCTTGACTACGAGATCAGCACACCCAAGCTGATCATCGGCGCGGGGTTGATGATCCTTTCCGGATTTGTGGTCATTGGCGGCATACAACGGATCGGTTCATGGGCAGGAAACATGGTGCCACTCATGATTGTGCTCTATTTTCTTTCGGTAATGATGATCCTCTTCCTCAACATGGAAAAAGTGCCGGGATACTTTGTGCTGATCATCACCGATGCTTTTTCTGCCACTCACTTCAGGGGCGAGCCCGCACTGGGAGGAATTCTCGGAGGCTTAATCGTCACCGGCGTCCGCCGTGCATCTTTCTCCAACGAAGCGGGCATCGGAACTGCACCCATGGCATTGGGCGCCTCCAAAAGCACCGAGCCTGTGCGCGAGGGACTTGTCTCGATGCTGAGTCCTGCCATTGATACCCTCCTCGTCTGCACGCTTACGGCGCTAGCCATTCTTGTAACGGACGTATGGAGAACGACCGAAGCCGACGGCGTGACGCTTACCAACCTGGCATTCAGATCTTCCCTCGGCGGCACCGGAACGATATTGTTACTCATCAGCGCTTTTTTCTTCGCGGTCACCTCCCTGTTCTCGTACAGTTACTATGGAAACAAGGCGATGTCTTTTTTGCTGGGATCGAAAAGCGGGAAGATCTATGATTACATATACCTGGGCTCCATCGTCTTCGCCGCAGTGCTTCCCATGCGCGACATCATTAACATCATCGACATTTCATTTGCCCTGATGGCGATACCCACCATGCTTTCAGGCTTTGTGCTTGCGCCGAAGGTGATGAAAGAGGCAAGAAGCTATTTTAAAAGGATGGCCTTGAGGGGCTCAGACACCGGAGCTTAGTCCCACTTCCCTTTTCCGGAAGAAAGACTGTACTTCCCCGCGCCTGCAAAAAAGACCGCGACCGCGGTCATCATGTAAAAGACATTCAACTCGATCATCCAGCCACCGAAATCGTTGCGCATAAACATGATGTCGCGGTGGGCGATCAGAACAGACATGATCATATTGAACGCTACAACCAACGCGGCCATGCGCGTCTTGTAGCCGGCGATCATGAAAAGCGGTGCGATCACTTCACCAACAAGATTACCATAGGAAATAAATTCCGGAAGGCCTGCCCGCGAAACCATGTCCCTGATATGCTGGATACCGTGGATCGCGCTGTGGGAACCGTGAAGGATCAGCAAACCTCCACACGTCACACGCAGTATCAGGCGCGCGAGGTCAGGATGGTGAAACATTGGTTTGCCGTCAACAGAGGGGTCGGTATTCATTTCGCCTATGCGTTCACGCCATGTATTGTATAAAAAGTAAACTAGCCCGGTACAGTCACCGGTTTGGCGGCGACCGGATAATCGAACAAGCCCTGTTCCTTGATTGCTTCCTCGACTTTATGCGGCACAAACTTTTCCCAGCCTGATTCTCCCTTCCTGATCATCGCCAGCACATTGTCTGAAATGATGTCCAGGTTTTTCACATTGGCATCGTTGATGTCTTCAAGTTTGTTGTTATCCAACAGATACCGGAAGATATTCTTCAGATTATTGGGAAGCTCCTGCTCAAAATCTTTCAGTGTAAAAAGTGTGTTATCCTTCCGGAGCGCAGGATAAATATAGAGTTTCACATTCGTTCCAAACAAAGAAGCAAAGCACTCCAGGATACCCCCGCGGATATTTTCATAGGTCTTTTCTTCAAACACCTTCTGAAGGGCAAAGATGCCCATCGTGATCCCGATCTTTTTCCCTTTGGTAATGCGCGACAGGTAGTCGACGAGTCTGTAATACTCAAAATAATTGGATATCAGCACGTTTTGACCCAGCGAACAAATGATGTCAGCGCGGTGCAGGAAGTCGCGTTCATCGATCTTCCCGTCAGGGCTCAGATCATTGAGGGTCAACTCGGAAATGAGCACAATCTTCGAGCGCTCCACATCCGGCTCCCGTTTAAAGTGACGCCGTGAAGAAAGCAGCATATCTACGTTTACATTCGTCGGTGGACGGAACCTTCCGCGAAGCACGAGCACATTTTTCTTGTACAACTCATCGGCGGGCTGCATCACATTCCCGCTGGGACCGAACATCGCCGCCTTTGTCAGCCCGTTCTTTACCAGTTTGAGCGCCATCAGCCGGTTATCGACATGTTTAAAGTCAGGACCGGAAAGCCTGAACATATCCACCTCGATCCTGCGGCCCGTCAGTCCGTCGATCAATGACATCAGGATCTCTTCAGGCTCGCTCATGAACATACAGGCATAGATCATGTTTACCCCCACAATGCCGATGCACACCTGTTGTTGCAGCGGATCATTGTCGTGCATCTTGACGTGGATCACACATTCATTGGGTTCAGTCATCGGATGCAACTGGAAGCGCAGTCCCAGCCAACCATGCCCCTGGTTGGTGCGTTCATAGTTTAATACTTCAACAGTATCGGAGAACGCAAAAAACCGCGTGGTTGGAATCCTGTGGGGAAGGCGCTCCGCAAGCAACACATACTCATGATCCAGCATCTGCATCAGTCGGTCTTCGCAGACATAACGGTCGCAAACACCGTAGATCGCGTCACTGAATTTCATGTCATATGCTGAAATGGTCTTGGCGATGGTGCCGGAAGCCCCTCCAACTTTGAAAAAATTTGCGGCAACTTCCTGACCAGCACCGATTTCTGCAAAGGACCCATAAATGGCTTTACTGAGATTGATGCGAAGTGCCTTTTCCTGTGTTGTCAGTTTCCTGTATTCGTCCATAGCCAATACAATAGTGCTTCCAATTTAACGATTTGATTCCTATTCGGATTCAGACGGGCTCGTATTTAAAATCGTTAAACACCCATATACCATAATAATTATACCAATTTCGACAGGGAATTGTTCAATTATTTTTGTTGTTGGATGCGGAAACTACAACAACTTCGTCGGGGCGGATGGTGTCACGGCATCAGGGCTGTCAGAAGTCAGACTCCCTGCCGGTGATACTGTGGAGCATATAGATATCGATCACTTCCAACTGGTAACCAGCGAAACCCGAGGTTGCCGCATTCGTTACTCCAGGGAAAATTTTTCCTTTGCTTCCACCTTGATATCCTCCCAGTCATCCGGAGGAGGCGGGGTTCCTGTTTTTTCGAATACCCCGAGTAGCCATGCGACCATCTCTTTTTTCATGCCGAATTTTTTAACCGCATCCTCAAAGAACTTCACCTCATTCCTTACGACTTTTTCATCTGCGTGGATCATTAAAAGCAGATCATAGATGAGGTTCATCTTGTCATTGTGGTTGTCCGGAATCACAACGGTATATTTTTCATCGCTTTCCAGCAGACTTTTGATCTGACGATCTTTCAAACCATAGCGCCTTCCGATCTTGAACAACAACTTTTCTTCTTTGGGATGCAGATCGCCATCCGCACGCGCCAGCGCCAGCAGATTTTTGATGTGGTTCTTTTTGTAGGAGAGATACTGGTGTTCGAAAAAGCCTATCATGTCAGTTGCTGGTGAGTTGGTATTCGGATGCTGGCTTTTGGCTTGCAACGGTTAACACAGCATAATATTGAGTGTAACCACTTGCCGAAAGCCAAAACGCTGTCAAACGGCGACGCCAGCTTCCTGCTCTTTCAGGGCGCGGCGGAGGATCTTGCCAACGTTCGTCTTGGGAAGCTCCTTTTTGAATTCGATGCGCTTCGGTATTTTATAATTCGTGAGATTCTGGTGGCAATAATCGAGCAATTCTTTTTCGGTGAGACTCTCATCGCGTTTCACGATGAAGACTTTGATCACTTCACCAGACTTTGCGTCGGGAACGCCGATGGCAGCAACTTCCAGCACTTTAGGATGTCCTGCGATCACATTTTCAATTTCATTGGGAAACACATTGAATCCCGAGACCTTGATCATATCTTTCTTGCGGTCGACGATTTTAAAATACCCGTCTGTATCCATTGTACCGATATCGCCTGTCTTAAACCATCCGCCGGGATAGAATACACCTGTGTTGTCCTGTTTCCAATACCCGCTCATGACCTGCGGGCCACGTGCGCAGATCTCTCCTGTTTCTCCCTGCGGCAGCTGATTACCGTTGTCGTCGAAAATGCCTACTTCCGTGCCCGGCATCGGGACCCCTATCGTGCCTGTTTTATGATTTCCATCGAGCGGATTACAGCAAAGCACCGGTGAGGTCTCGCTCAAGCCGTAACCTTCGAGCAGTGGCTTGCCCGTCACTTCCTTCCAGCGGCGTGCTACCGCATCCTGTACAGCCATACCGCCACCGATCGCACCTTTCAGGTGGGAGAAGTCGAGGTCTTTGAACGTCGGACTATTCAATAATCCATTGAACAATGTATTCACCCCCGTCATGATGGAGAAGTTGTGTTTGCGCAACTCTTTGCAAAAGCCTTTCATATCGCGCGGATTCGTGATGAGCACATTTTTGACTCCTGTGCTGAACATCAGAAGACCATTTACGGTGAGCGCAAAGATATGGTACATGGGAATGGCCGTGATGATGATATCTTCTCCCCCATCCTTTAAATATGGATTAAACCAAAAAGTGATCATGGAGTTATGGGCAACGAGATTTCCGTGGGAAAGCTGCGCTCCTTTGGATACACCCGTAGTCCCACCGGTATATTGCAGCACAGCGATATCTTCATGCGTCACAGGGTGTTTGTCAAGAGACATCGATTTGCCTTTCTTCAAAACATCATTAAAAGACAACGCTTTGGGAAGACGGTATGGGGGAACCATCTTCTTGATATTTTTCACCACGAAATTGACGACGGGCCCCTTGACGCCGCCAAGCAAATCGCCCAGTTCCGTGACAATAACGTGACGTATCTGTGTTGTGGAGATGATCTTTTCAAGATTGCTGGCAAAGTTCGCCACAATGACGATTGCCGTCGCGCCCGAGTCCCTGAACTGATGTTCCATTTCCCGCGGTGTATATAACGGATTCGTATTCACCACAATCAATCCCGCACGAAGCGCTCCGAAAAATGCGATCGGAAACTGCAGCAGATTCGGCATCTGGATGGCGATCCGCTCTCCCTTCTTCATCCCCAATCCATGTTGAAGATAGGCCGCAAAATCCCTGGAAAGTCTGTCAACCTCACCATAGGTTAACCGCTTACCCATGTTTTCGAAAGCTACCCTTTGACGGTATCTTTCGCAGCTTTTTTCAAAGAGGTCAACTACCGATGCGTACTCGTAAAGTTTTACTTCTTGGGGAATGCCTTTTGGATAATGTTTAAACCAGGGAAAGGATTTCATAGAACAGTTTTATTTGAAAAGTGAAAATCTGCCGGCCAACAGCAAACAGATTTGTACGCTTGATTTTAGCGAAAACACATGTTCAAAGCAAACGATTGTTTACCAGCAAATCAATACCTGAAAATGGAAGCACCTGAAAAAAAGAAACCCACTTCCCGATCCAGATCGAAAAAGTGGGTTTAGCTCTGAATAACTCATTAACCTAAACTGAGCTGCTGTAGAGGGAGGGCTCGAACCTCCACGGGGCAGTTAGCCGCAGGACATAAGAAAACTTCTTAGTGGTCAACCCATTATCCTGTGTTTATCCTGGAATCCCCACCCCCGAGACAGGAGGGTATGTCTGCCAAATTTCATCACCCTACAATTTTAAAGAACGTCGTTGCTGTAGGGGAAGGGTTCGAACCTCCACGGAGCAGTTAGGTTACCCGATAATCCCGAGCCTAATTCTTTGTTAGTATTAAGCTCGGGCATTCGGAAAACTTTTTCCCTTACCTCCACCCCCGAGACAGGAGGGCTTGTCTGCCAGTTTCAACACCCTACAATGTGTTGCTGATTATAAATTACACAACAAAGTAACGGGATTACTGCTATACGCGACAATAAATCTTTCAAATATTGTATAATTTTTATTTTTTTTCCGTATTTTTAAAGATCAGCTAAAAATGAATTTTGAAATGGCCGAAAATTTTAAAATTGACAATGTCGATCTCAAAATTCTTGAGATCCTCATGCAGGACGCCAAGAAACCTTATACAGAAGTAGCCAAGAAAGCCTTCGTTTCAGGCGGAACCGTCCATGTGCGCATGGCAAAAATGGAGGAAGCGGGTATTGTGGAGAAGACTACCCTGAAGGTAAACTATGCCAAGCTTGGTTACGACATCACCGCTTTTATCGGAATCTTTCTGCAGAAGAGTGCTCTTTACGAACAGGTCCTCACCGCCCTGAAAACGATCCCCGAAGTAGTAAGCATACATTATACTACCGGCAATTACAGCATGTTCGTAAAGATCCACTGCAAGGATACGAACCATCTGAAGGTCGTTTTGCACGACAAAATTCAGCAGATTGAAGGGATTGAACGAACAGAAACAATGATTTCTTTGGAAGAAAGTCTTGACCGGAGCTTGAATCTGACGGTTTGATCAGGTTCAAACGATTACGGAAGTTCTCGTTAAAACCATCAAAAAGAACCTTTAAATCCGCATTTTGTTATAGATTTGTATGTTAATTGAAATTAGTCTAAATAGGCGATATGAGTAAAGACAACCAGGTTTTAGAGGAACTCACTTCGAAGGAATATGAGCACGGTTGGACCACCAACATTGAGACTGATTCCGCGCCGAAGGGGCTTAACGAAGATATCGTACGGTTTATTTCAGCAAAGAAGAATGAGCCGGAATGGATGTTGGAATGGCGCCTGAAGGCTTACCGGCAGTGGGCGAAGATGAAGGAACCCCGCTGGCCTAATGTCAGCTACCCTCCTATCGACTACCAGGACGTCATTTATTACTCTGCCCCGAAGAAAAGTGCGAAGGCAAAAAGTCTTGAAGAGATCGATCCTGAGCTGATCAAAACCTTTGAGAAGCTGGGAATTTCGCTTACTGAGCAAAAGCGCCTTACTGGTGTTGCGGTGGATGCTGTCATTGACAGTGTCTCGGTCGCCACTACTTTCAAGGAGACACTGGGCGAACTCGGAATCATTTTTTGTTCTTTTGGTGAAGCGGTACAAAAACATCCCGACCTCATCAGGAAATACATGGGATCGGTAGTGCCCGTGGCGGACAACTATTTTGCTGCGCTTAATTCTGCGGTGTTTACCGATGGTTCGTTCTGCTATATTCCAAAAGGTGTCAGGTGCCCGATGGAACTCTCCACGTACTTCCGTATCAACGCGGCAAACACAGGGCAATTCGAAAGAACGCTCATCGTTGCGGATGAAGGATCCTATGTGAGTTACCTGGAGGGATGTACTGCGCCGATGCGGGATGAAAACCAGTTGCATGCTGCCGTCGTGGAGATTTATGCCATGAAGGATGCGCAGGTGAAATACTCTACGGTTCAAAACTGGTACCCGGGTGATAAAAATGGAAAGGGTGGTATCTATAATTTTGTAACGAAGCGCGGCCTCTGCGCCGGTGACGGATCCAAGATCTCCTGGACACAGGTAGAAACGGGCTCCGCCATTACGTGGAAGTATCCTTCCTGTATTTTAAAAGGTGATAATTCTGTCGGGGAATTCTATTCCGTGGCGGTGACGAATAACTATCAGCAGGCCGATACGGGAACAAAAATGATCCACATCGGGAAGAACACCAAGTCCAGGATCGTTTCAAAAGGTATATCCGCGGGTCACTCACAAAACAGTTACCGCGGACAGGTTCACATTATGAAGCGCGCAACCAATGCCCGTAATTTTTCACAATGCGACTCTTTATTAATGGGTGACAAATGCGGCGCCCATACCTTCCCGTATATCGATGTTGAAAATAACACGGCGAAGATCGAACACGAAGCAACGACGTCGAAGATCGGTGAAGATCAGATCTTCTATTGTCTGCAACGCGGCATTGACGAAGAATCTGCTGTTGCCCTGATCGTGAATGGCTACGCCAAGGAAGTACTGAATCAGCTGCCGATGGAATTCGCGGTGGAAGCACAGAAGCTTCTGGCCCTGACGCTGGAAGGCAGTGTAGGGTAATGATTTAAGATTTAAAGTTTAAGATTTAAAGTTTAAGATTTAAAATTTAAGATTTAAGATTGAGTCAGGAGGCCGCAGCTTAATCTTGAATCTTGAATCTTGAATCTGAAATCTTGAATTTGAAATCTTGAATTTGAAATCTTGAATCTTGAATTTGAAATCTTGAATCTTAAAATTGTCCGGATAGATGTTAAGCATTAAAAATTTACAAGCGAAAATTGACGACAACCAGATCCTCAATGGGATCAATCTCGAGGTGAAGCCCGGAGAGGTGCATGCGATCATGGGACCAAACGGTTCCGGCAAAAGTACACTGGCTTCCGTTCTCGCGGGACGCGAGGAGTTTGAAGTCACCGACGGATCAGTAGACTTTCTGGGCAAAGATCTGCTTGCCATGTCACCGGAAGAGCGGGCGCGGGAGGGTGTATTCATGGCCTTCCAATACCCTGTTGAGATTCCCGGCGTCAGCACCATCAACTTTATGAAAACAGCGGTGAACCAGATCCGTGTACACCGTGGTCAGCAGCCGCTGGATGCCGTCAGCTTTTTGGGCATGATGAAGGAAAGGATGAAACTGGTAGAGATCGATCAATCCCTTCTGAACCGCGCCCTGAACGAAGGGTTCTCCGGCGGGGAAAAGAAACGCAACGAGATCTTTCAGATGGCCATGCTGGAGCCAAAGCTTGCCATCCTCGACGAGACAGACTCCGGTCTGGATATCGACGCGCTGCGGATTGTTTCCAACGGCGTGAATAAACTCAGAAGCAAAGATAACGCGGTCATTGTCGTCACCCACTATCAGCGCCTGCTCGATTATATCGTTCCTGATTTCGTTCACGTGCTGTATAAGGGAAAGATTGTGAAGTCAGGCAAAAAAGAACTTGCCCTTGAGCTTGAAGCGAAGGGTTATGACTGGATCAAAGACGAAGTAGCCATTGCGTAGTAATCTCTGAAATGAATCTTACAACAACGGATAAAAATATCACCAGTGATGTGGCCTCGTTTATTAAACGAAGGATGCAGACTGTATCAGACCCGCTGAAGAAAAGCGCGCTGGAGATCTTCGAGGAAACCGGGCTTCCGGCCGGCAAGCACGAAGAATACAAGTACACACCCCTCACGCGCGAACTCGAAAAGAACTTTTCCTTTCAGCAAACCGCCACAGAACCGCTCAATAGAGATGTAACGGAATATTTCATCCCTGAACTTGATGCCAATGTGCTTGTCTTCCTGAACGGAGTCTTTGCCGCCGACCTTTCCGCCATCCATTCCCCTGCCGCACAAATATCCATTCAAACCCTTGAAAAGGCGCTGGGTGAAAAGAATGCGCAGGCGACCCAGCACTTCAATCAGCATATCAACATGAAGGGCGATGCGTTCGCGGCCTGGAATACAGCCGACTGGAAAGCGGGAATGTTTATCCAAATCCCGGACAATACTGTGGTCAGCAAACCGGTCGTCATCTACTATATTAATGATGCCACCGCGGGAGAAGTCATTGCCACCTATAGAAACCTGATCGTAACAGGGAAGAACAGCGAAGTGACCATTGTGGAAAAATTCAATTCATCCGGTCCGGGAAATCACTTTACAAACCTTGTCAACGAAGTTGTCGTAGCGGAAAATTCACGGCTGGATTATTACAATATCCAGAATGACAAAGGGAACCGCTATCAATTTACACAGACAGAGATCTATCAGAAGAACCACAGCCGCGTAAACACGTTTACCTTCAACCTTCAGGGTAAACTTCTCCGGTCCAATCTTCACCTGATCATTGACGGAGAAGGCATTGAATCACACATGTACGGTCTTTATCTTCTGACGGGCAGCACACTCGCCGATAACCATACAGTGGTGGATCATAAAAAACCGCATTCGCTCACCAATGAACTGTATAAGGGCATCATGGATGAAAACGCCAAAGGGGTTTTCAACGGAAAGATCTTTGTGCGGCCCCAGGCGCAGAAAACAAACGCATTTCAGGCAAACCGGAATATCCTGTTATCAGACAAGGCAACCGTTAATACCAAACCGCAGCTCGAGATCTGGGCTGACGATGTAAAATGTTCACACGGCTGCACCACTGGCCAACTCGACGAGGAAGCACTGTTTTATCTTCGCACCCGTGGTATTTCCAAAGACGCCGCCCGCGCCATGATGCTGTATGCCTTCGCCGGAGAAATAACAGACAAGATCGGGCATACCGGTATCAGAGAATATATTGATACCGCCATCAGCGAACGGCTGAACAAAAATTTCTAATCATGCAAACAGCCCCAGTCACAAAAACGATCGATGTTGAAAAAATAAGGAAAGAATTCCCGGTATTGCACCAGCAGGTCAATGGACGTGATCTGGTTTATTTAGATAACGCGGCCACCAACCAGAAACCGAAGCGCGTCATTGACGCCCTCGTCGAATACTATACCGGCTACAACGCCAACATCCATAGAGGGATCCATACGCTGGCCGAAAAGGCAACCAGAGCATATGAACAAACGCGGGAGACCGCCCGCGATTTTATCAATGCAGCTTCGACAGAAGAGATAATTTTCACCCGCGGAGTGACCGAGGGCATCAACCTCGTGGCAGCAAGCTATGGAAAGACATTTGTAAAGGAAGGTGATGAGGTCATCATCTCTACGCTGGAGCATCATTCCAACATTGTACCGTGGCAATTCGTCTGCGAAGCCAATAAGGCGACGCTGAAAGTAATTCCCGTTACTCCAGAAGGAGAACTCGACCTTCAGGTATTCAAACAACAACTCTCAACGAGAACAAAGGTCGTTGCAGTCAATCACGCCTCAAACAGTCTGGGAACCATCAATCCCGTGAAAGAAATCATCCGGCTGGCCCATGAAGTCGGCGCCGTTGTGCTCATTGACGGAGCGCAGGCAGGCGCTCACATACTCATCGACGTGCAGGATCTCGACTGTGATTTCTATTGTCTTTCGTCTCACAAGATGTACGGACCTACGGGGGCGGGCATCCTGTACGGAAAAAAAGCGCTGCTGGAAAGCATGCCGCCATACCACGGAGGTGGCGAGATGATCAAAGAGGTAACGTTCCTCAAGACTACTTATAATGATCTGCCTTACAAATTCGAGGCAGGCACACCCAATATTGCCGATGTGGTGGCATACCGCCATGCGATGGAGTTCATCCTGGAACTGGGCCGGGAAAACATTGCCGCTCATGAGCAGGAACTGCTGGAATACGCCACCGAAAAAATCACAAAACTGAAAGGTGTGACGGCCGTTGGTACGGCAGCCCATAAGGTGGGTGTACTTGCCTTTACCGTAAAGGGTATCCATCATTTTGATATCGGACAGATGCTCGACGCACGCGGTATTGCCGTGCGCACCGGACACCATTGCACCCAGCCGCTCATGGAGTGTTATGGACTTGAAGGAACTGTGCGGGCATCATTTGCGGTTTATAATACAAAGAAGGAGATCGATCAGCTTGCTGATGGCCTGGAGCGGATCATTAATTTCATGAAATAGAATGACCATAAACCAAATCCAGGACGAGATCATCAACGAGTTCTCTTTGCTTGACGGAGACATGGAGATGACCGTGTTCTACATCATGGAGTTGGGCCAGAAACTACCGGACATGCCTGAATCCGAGAAGACTGAACAGAATATCGTGAAGGGGTGTCAGTCAAAGGTATGGCTCGCAGCCTCTTTCGACGACAACAGAATATATTTCCGCGCTGACAGCAACACTGCCATCACAAAAGGACTGGTAAGTCTGCTGACGCGGATCTTTAACGGCCATACACCTGACGATATTCTCCATGCCGATCTGTACTTTATGAGCCGCATCGGGATGGATCGTTTCATTGGCACGCAACGCTCAAACGGTTTTGCTGCCATGATCAGGCAAATGAAATTATACGCCCTGGCGTTCAAAACCAAAATGCAGGTAAAGTCATGAATGAAGAGGTTTCCAATACAGCGCAAAAAGCATCAGATGCCGCGATCCCGGATCTGCATGATAAAGTTTTGCAAACAATCAAAACCGTCTATGACCCGGAGATCCCGGTAGACATTTACGAACTGGGCCTGATCTACGAGATCAATATTTACCCGGTGAACAATGTGTACGTGCTCATGACACTGACGTCACCCTCCTGCCCTTCCGCGGAAGTTATTCCGGAAGAGGTGGAACAAAAGCTGCGGACGATCGAAGGTATCAATGAGGTAAAGGTTGAAATAACTTTTGATCCTCCTTACTCACAGGAAATGATGAGTGAAGCGGCCAAACTCGAACTCGGATTTTTATAAATATTTTAACAATAGATTAACTTAATAAATCATATGTATCCTGAACAATTAGTAGCTCCCATGCGCACGGATTTAACCAGCGCAGGCTTTAAGGAATTAAAGACTCCGGGTGAGGTAGAGGGCGAATTGAAAGATCAAAAGGGCACCACCTTACTCGTGATCAACTCTGTTTGTGGGTGTGCTGCAGGTGCAGCAAGGCCCGGCATCAAATGGGCCCTGCAGAACGCCAGCAGGAAGCCGAATACTTTGGCGACTGTCTTCGCCGGAGTAGACAAAGAAGCTGTAGCGAAAGCCAGAGAATATACTTTACCTTATCCTCCCTCCTCTCCGGCCATTGCATTATTCAAGGACGGCGAGCTCGTTCATTTTGTGGAGCGTCACCACATCGAAGGAAGAAATGCACAGATGATCGGTCAGCACCTGGTTGAGGTTTTTGAAGAATACTGCTAGTGTGAACACCGCCTGAATTTCGCGGCGGACAGGTCATCCAATCATGCCCATGCATGGACAGCGTTTGATGTCCATGCATGGGCAGTTTTTTTCCATCGGTACGATGCCACCTACAATGGCATTCCTTTCTCCAGGATCAACCTGCTTTCTTCAAGATCAAGTTCGTATTCCATCTTCCGCAAAACTTCTTCACTGATGGTCCCTTCCTTGCGGAGTCTGATGAGCAGCTGACGCTCTTTGTCAAGCAACTCCTGCTGGATCACATGGAGGCTATCAACCAACCCTTCATGTAATTTCGAAACATTCTCTTCCTTACGGATCCGTTGGATCCGGATTTCATATTTCGTTTTAATCAGGTTCAATCCCTCATCCGAGAGGCCCAGTGAATAATTTTCTTCAATATGTTCAATCATCGCGGAAGCCACTGCGAGCCGCGCCCTCAATTCTTTTTCGTGGGCTTCACCATTTTCTTTTATCCCGAGCCACCTGATCAATGGACGCAGCGTCAATCCCTGCAGCACAAGCGTGGTAAAAATCACGGAGAATGTGAGGAAAATAATCAGGTTGCGGTTTGGGAATGGCGCTGACCCCTGGATCACGAGGGGAATTGCGAGCGCTGCGGCCAGCGAAATCACGCCACGCATACCGGACCATGCGACGATGGTGACAAGTTTCAGATTAACTTCCGGTTCACGTTGCCGGACCTTCTTGCTCAATCGCGGAATGTAGGCTCCCGGATACACCCAGATGATCCTGACAATGATCACGGCAAGGCTTACAACGGCAGCGTACTTGAAAAGCATGCTGAAGGAATGGTCCTGCAGACTTTCGAGGATCATGGGCAACTGCAAACCGATCAGGATGAAGACGACGCCATTGAGGATGAACATCGCCGTGCGCCATGACCCGTAAGCCTGTAGTCGGGTCTGATGATTGAACAGCACTGACGAATGCCAGGTGAGGTACAGTCCGCATGTCACCACCGCCAGTACGCCGGAGAGATGGAGGCTCTCCGCCAGCAGGTAGACGATATAGGGAGTAATAAATGTCAGTGTCGTATCCGTTGTCGGATTGTCGGAAGTGATCTTATGAATCCATTTGAAGATCACGGCCATCACAAGCCCCAGCAGAATTCCACCGGTAGCCACCACGATAAACTGAAGCCCGGCCTCCCAGACGCTGAACGCCCCGCTCACGACAGCAGCAACTGCATACCTGTACGCGATCAGGCCCGTGGCATCGTTCACGAGGCTCTCACCTTCCAGCACAGTGATGATCCTTCGGGGCACAGCCAGTCCTTTGGTAGAAGCGGCTGCGGCAATCGCGTCCGGCGGAGAGATTATTGCGCCGAGAACAAACGCTTCGGGCCACCCGAACCCGGGAATGAATGTGTGTGCAATCCAGGCTACGGCACAGGTCGTAAAGATCACACAGCCGATCGCGAGCAGAAAAATGGGCCGGCGTGCCGCCTTGAATTCAGGCCACGACGTATTCCAGGCAGCCGAGTACAGGATGGGGGGAAGAAATATGAGGAAGACCACCTCCGGGTGCAGGCTCATGTGCGGCAATCCGGGTATCAGACCGATGCCGATACCGGAAACAACAAGCAGGATCGGATAGGGTATCCTGATCCGGTCAGTCAACTCAGCCAGTGCGGTGACGACCGCTAATAGTACGATGACCGTTGCAATATCCTGCATACGGCAAGTTTACCTAAAAACTGAATTTTGTCAGAAACTCACCGAGATCTTCTTTCAGCGTCCGGGAATTCCGGATCTGCAATGTGTCCGTGATCAACGGATTGACCTTCACATTCAACTCATGAAGGCGCAAATGCTGATTGATGAATATGAATTCAAGGTCAGGAATCAGTTCCTTCAGGACATCGAGTATGTCGATAACTTTCAAATTCTTGTCGACAATGTTATACACGTCGCTCGGCAGATCCGCGGTCAGCAGATTGTTGAGGGCCTTGGCCACCATCTCGATGTGAATAAATGTGCGGGATTGCTTTCCGTCTCCCTGGATAGTAATGAAGCGATTGAAGTTTGCCTCGAAGATAAACTTGTTGATGACCGCATCGAAACGCATGCTCTTGCTGTACCCATACACATTTCCGCAACGCATGATATAGGCATCGATCTTGCCGATCAGGCGTCGCACATGCTCTTCTCCCCTCAGCTTGGATACCGCGTAAAATGTTTGCGGATCCGGTGGCTTGTCCTCGTGCGCAGGAACTTTCGAGGAACCGTATACACCCGTGCTGCTCGTATAAATAAAACGTTTCACATCGCTGGTTTCGACCGCATACACAAGTTCAGCGGTACCCCAGTGATTCACCTGTTCATAGGCGTGCGCATCCGCATTGGCAAACGGCGTGGTCACTTTTGCCGCCAGGTGATAAACAACATCGACACCCTGAAGAATCTTTTTCAACGCGCGGGAATCCAGCAATTCTCCCTTGACAAAAGAGATCTTATGATGCTTACGAAGTCTCAGGCCCAGGAAAAGGTTAAAGTTAGGCCGACTGAGATTATCGTAGATGATCACCTGTTCGACCAATGGATTATTAACCAGCAAGGTGATCAGCTCGGTGCCAATATACCCGGCACCTCCGGTAACGAGAACTTTCATTTATTGTGAATGGTGAGGGGTGGATGGTGACTGAATTCTGCTCAACACAACTGGATAGCAGCTTAAGTGCTCTCCTTTCAGCGCAATCGGTGCCTTGACGTGAGTGGTCAGTGGTGAGTGGTGAGTGCATCCGCTACTCAATCCGACAGTATGGCTAATGGAGTGCTTTCTATACATATTAAAAATCTGTATTGCTCTGATCACATGCGAAGCAGTGATCATTCTTTAATGTTCGACTCGATGTGATGCAGTAGTTCATTCACGACTCACCACTGACAACTCACTTATTGATCAGATCCGTATGCAATCCGCATTCAACTTTATTCAATCCGAACCAGCGCGCTTCGCGTTCCTGCATTTCCGGATCGAGCTTCCGCGTGCAAGGTTCACATCCGATACTGATAAAGCCCTTCTCTTCCAGGGGATGTTTCGGCAGATTATATTCTTTCTGGTATTGCCAGATCATTTTTGAATTCCAGTCCAGCATCGGGTGAAAGCGCATACATCCGTGCTTGGCCGGCTGCTCGACTTTCATGGCCGCGCGTACTGCGCTTTGATCGGCACGTACGCCATTGATCCAGACGTCATGCGACATGAGGATGGCATCCATCGGCTGGGTCTTGTTCAAATAACAGCAATGGTCTGGATCGGAAGCAAATAGCAGTTTGCCTTCGCCGTCGCGCTGCATATATTTCGGCACATCGGATTTCAGGTCGACGGTGCGGATCCCAAATGATTCGGTGATCTGGTCACGAAACCTGACCGTATCGGGGAAATGATAACCGGTATTGATAAAATATACCGGGATGGTATTGTCAATCCGGCTCAGCATATGCAACAGCACCAGGCTGTGCGATTGGAAAGACGAGGTGGTAAAAAGTGACTTCCCTGCCTCCTTGTAAGCGTAGATCCTCGACTGGATTTCCTCAAAAGTCATGTGGCTCTTCGTTTATTTAAAAATTTGTGGATCAGAAAGTTACGCAAATCTTGTGAATTATCGCTTCCAATCCTATCTTCGGATCATCAACCTAACCTAACAGAACTTGAACCTGAAATATCGTTTGCTGCTCGCCCTGCTGCTGACCCTTCTGATATTCTGTTCCCAGACAATTTTTGGTCAGCCGCCATCCAAAACACACCCAAACTTAACCATTATTAAAAGGAATTAGCTCCAATTTCTATACGGTGGGTTAATTTTTATTTCCTCAAACGATTGTGTGATGGCCGAATGCCGTATTCCTTTGGAGATTGACAAGGTTTTGAATTTCTTTAGTTCATGAATCCCAAGGTCGCCGCCTTTACCTGTACACATTCACCCAATCTGCCCGGGCTCCTTCATCAATTGCAGTGCACCCTTGCACTCAGTACATACCAGGCAGGCAAAGTTGTGCTTCTCAGCGCGGTCAGTCCGTCCCGGCTGATACAGCTTCCCAGGAGTTTTCAAAAACCCATGGGCATTGCCGTCGATGCGACAAAACTCGCTGTTGCCACCATGACAGAGGTGATCGTATTCAACAATGCAAGCCGCATGGCTGCCAACTATCCTCAGCAACCCAATACATACGATGCCTTGTTTCTCCCGCGCGCGACATACTTTACAGGAGAAGTGGATATTCACGATCTGCATTGGACCGGCGAGAACCTTCTCGCGGTGAATACGCGCTTCAGCTGCCTTGCTGCCATCGACCACAGGTACAGTTTTACGCCTCTCTGGAAACCCTTTTTTATCCCGAAGATCACACCGGAAGACCATTGCCATTTGAATGGCGTGGCCTTCGAAAATGGCACACCGAAATATGTTACTGCGCTCGGCAAAACAAATGTACCGCAGGGCTGGCGTCAGAACAGAGAGAACGGAGGAATCGTGATGGAGGTTTCATCCAACACCATCATCGCCGAAGGATTATCCATGCCACATTCGCCGCGGATCTACAACAACCAACTGTACGTGCTTGAGTCGGCCTCCGGAAATCTGGTGTACATTGACCCGGCTTCCGGCAAAAAAGAGGTGGTGGTGTCCCTGAATGGCTTCGCCCGCGGTATGGACCTGGCCGGCGATTATCTGTTCATCGGACTCTCGCAACTAAGGAAAAGAAATTCAGCTGTCTTTGACGACCTCCCGATTGCCGGAAAATCCGTCTTCTGCGGTATCGTCGTCGTACACCTTCCAACGGCACGGATAGTGGCGGAAATGAAATATGAGGATAGTGTGGAGGAAATTTACGATGTTCGTATCATGCATGACATGAAAAGGCCCGGCCTCGTCAGTTCTCAGAAACCCGAACACCGGTTGGCCCTTACCACACCGGAAGAAGATTACTGGGCTGTACTCAAAAAGGAAGAACATGACGAACGCGGACATTCTTCAATTGCTTAAAACGGAGATTGCCAGAGAAACCGGCGTTCCTGTTTCGGAGATCGCCGACTCGGCAACCTTCTTTGACCTGGGACTGAATTCCATCAGCGCGGTCTTCATCCTGGATATTCTCGAGAAGAAATTAAACATCGAGATGAACCCGCTTTTCTTCTGGGATTATCCCACGGTCGAACTACTGGCCGGATACATCACTACGCTCGGGCAGAAATGAATACGTTTCTCTGGAAACCCCTGGATGAAAGGAATATTTCCGATCCGTATGAAATGTATGCGGAACTGCGGCGCATGGATGCAGTTCACCGCGCGCAGACAGGAGAATTCATCATCACAAAATACGATGACATCAAAGACATCCTGAAAAACCCTTCTTTTGAAAGCGGTAACCGCCTGCTTTGGCTAAAAAAGGGAATCCGATATTTTGACAACAAGCAGGAAGATTTTCGCGCCATCTACAGGGCGATGAATTCTTTTATCCTGATGTTGAATGATGAACAACACCACCGTATCCGCAGCTTTATTTCCAAAGCCTGGAGCAATCGCGACATCGACGAAATCATACAGCAGAATGTTAACGACACGCTGAACGGGATTCACGGAAACCAGTTGGATTTCGTCGCAGGCTTTGCACAACCGGTCCCGCTATACAATATCGCGGACATCCTGGGCGTACCCGTTACGGATTACAGACACCTCATGGAACTGGGCGTGGCGATGACCAAAACCCTGGATCTTTATGTGTCGATGAAGGACCTGGTGAGGATGAATGAGGCCGCGCGTGACTTCATCGAATACTTCCGTGAGCAGGTGAAAATAAAACGGGACACGCCCGATAACGGGTTGCTGAGCCGACTGATCCAAAAAAACCTGCATGAGCAGGCGGGCTTAACGGAAGAAGAACTGATCTCTATCGGCATTTTTCTTTTTACGGCAGGTGAGGAAACTTCTGCGGGGTTGATCAGCAGCACGCTGTTACATCTCTGTAAACATCCCGAACAGCTTCAGTTGTTGCGCAACCGTCCCGAACTGCTTGACCAAGCCATCGAGGAAGTATTGCGTTATGATTCCGTCGTTCAGTTACTTGGACGCGTCTCAAAAGATGAGGTTACGATCCGCGGAAAGGCAGTTCCCCGTGGCTCCACGGTTACGCTGGTGGTCGGATCAGGGAACCGGGATGAAGATGCTTTCGAGCGACCCGATCAGTTCGACATCACACGCAAGCCAAACCGGCACCTGTCGTTCGGCAGCGGAATCCATTATTGCCTCGGCGACTGGTTGGGAAGAAGGCAATCGCAGCTGGCGCTCCGTTCCTTTCTTGACCGTTATCCCGATATACGTCTACCGGAGCAACCGCTGGTGTGGTATAAAAACATTGCGGTGCGCAGGCTGAGCAGCCTGCAGGTAGAGTTGGGACGATCCTGAATCCCGGAAGGGCGACCTTAAGGCAGGATCCGCGCTCCCTTGAAGTAGTAGATCCTGATATGATGACCTTCTTTGCTGTTGCCGATGTATACCATCCCCGATGCGGGCCAGATCGCTTCATTCCGTTTTTCTTTCAGGTGCGGGTTTTCGACGAGGGTGATCATGCCAATAGCCCGGTCGGTAGCATCCTGTTGATGGATGGATTCGAGGAAATCGCGGGTGGAAACCAGTAGCCGCGATGTCAGCCCCGGAATGCGATGCCCGGGAACAAGCATTAACCGGATAGCATAGCAATAATTCCGAAGCTGCCTGATATACGCTTTGAAAGCCGTAGACATACCCACTACCCTGCCTGTTTCATCCTTCACGACAAAAACAAGTTGTGCGAGCCTGTCTTCCGCCTGCAGTCCAGTGGGCCCACCGTAGTTCCGCCAGATCTCCAGCACAGTGTCACGGAGCGGATCAGTATTCCTGCCCCAAACATTCTCCAAAACAGGCTTCTGATCTTTTCTTTCCGTATCCACGCTCACGATTTTGAATATCAATGTTCAGGTTTCTATATTCTGGCTCCTTTGAAATAACCCACGCGAATATGATGTCCTTCGCGCGTGTATCCTGCAAACACCATCTGACTATCCGCCCACACCGCCTTGGTGCGTTGATTTTTAAGCGCTTGATTCTCAATCACCATGACGACACCCTTGAATTTTGAATCCCGTCCTTCAAGACCCTGGAGAAAATCTTTTGTTTTCACCGCCAGCAGCGTATCCAGGCCCGGCGTGCGAAATGGCGGCGCAATAAAGCACCGGAATTCATAAAAGAAATGTCCGTTCAGCAGTCTCACCTGCAAAGGTCCCGCGGTAGAGACCCCGACGATCCTTCCTGCAGGATCTTTCACGACAAACGCGATCTGTCCGGCCCGGCGCTCGATCACTTCCGCAGGGTCGATCGCATGGTATTGGTTCCAAAGAGCCTTTACTTGCGCGATATCACCTTCCGCGCGCTTGTTCCAGATACATTCAAAAGTCAACGATTGCATCGCCAAAAATAAATATTCTTTTTTGAGGTAACTGAAATTTGTGCACAAGTCTGCACCTGCTGATTTTTCCGGCCTCCGGGGGCATAAGACCGGATATCGTGTCTTATCACTGAAGTCAATCCCGTAAATATTCTGAAAAGAAAGTAACCTGTATGGGTAAAATCCGTTATGGCGGAAATAAATTAACCAATTAAGATACGGCTTTTGCAAAGTTCAGGGCAATCTGCTACTTTCAATGTGCCGTAGCAGGCCTATACCATGAAAGTCCCCCACCACCTGATTCGTCTTTATGTAAAGACGTCCCGGAGATATAAGAAACTTATCTCCAAACTTCATCGGGAAAAGGAATCAACCTATCAACGAAAGACTTTTCTTCTAGAGCTCAAAAAAGTATTAAAAACGCTCAGGCACCTGCAGGCGCATCTGAAGGTAGCCGTGGCCACAGGTACTGTTGTGTTGTTGTTAAACAGTAACAATGCACAGGCACAAACCACCATCCAGGATCCGCTTGGGCCTTTCGTTCGGCAGAGCAGGCTCACAAACCCGCTCAGAGAGCCTCTTTTTACGAATGAATCCATCATCACAGTTGTTGATTTCGACAAGGACAGTGATGATGATGTCGTTTTGGGCGAATACGGTCAATATGGTGGAGAACTCCGGTATTTTGAGAACAGGACCGCCCAAGGGACACCCCTCTATGTTGAATTAGAAGGCGCTGCCAATCCTTTCGCGGATATCCATGCAGAAACCCACGATGTCGCCCCTGCATTTGCGGATATCGACATGGACGGCGACATGGATCTCATCCTCGGACAAACCGGTTGGCCCGTCATCCCTCCATCTTACTATAGCTATAGCAGGGGCATTGAATATTACAGGAATGATGCGGGCACCTTCACCAAACAAACCGGGCCATGGGATCCGGGTATCAAACAAGGAAACCCTTTTGACGGCATTCTTCTGGGGACAGAGATCACTCCTGTCTTTGTTGATTTCGACCACGATGGTGATCAGGACCTGATCGCCGGGTCTTATGTATGCTCGGGAACCTATCCGGATTACATCGAAAATTATGTTCACTATTATGTGAACGACGGAAGCGGAAATTTCACGGCCTCCACGCTGACGATCGACTCCACCCCCAGTTATTATTACAGCGACGCTGTTTATCCCGCTCTTGCTGACCTTGATGAAGACGGTGATTACGACCTGGTGATCGGCAATTATTATGACGGATATCTGCGCTATTATAAACAAGTGAGCCCCGGTAATTTTATTGAGGAGACGGATGACTGGGATCCTGTTGCGAAAACCGGAAATCCGCTCTCGGGATTTAGTGTTGGACGAAATGCCTCCCCTGCCTTTGTTGACTTTGATCACGATGGAAAGGTCGATCTGTTTGTCGCGGATGAACTGGGAATGTGGGAGACTAAATATTCCGATAACATCATTAACTACTATAAAAATTCGGGCAGCGCGGTTTTTGCTGAAAAGGATGACTTTGAAAATCCTTTCGACGGCGTATTTGTAAAAACCGACGCAGCACCCGTATTGATGGACCTCGATGGCGACAACGACCTCGATGCGCTGATCGGCAATAAATATTACAACAGTTACTATGATTGGAACACCCTGAAGTATGTAACGATCAACAGCTATCTCACACGTTACCAAAATCAGGATGGAGTCTTTACCAGGATGACTGGAAATACAAATCCGTTTGACACGCTGGAGGTGTACGGAAACTTTGTGCCGCAGTTCGCAGATGTCGACGGAGATGGCGACCAGGATCTGATCAGCGGGAACCGCGATGGCAACATTGTTTTTTTCCGGAACGATGATGGGATCTATAAAGACGCGACAGCATCAGGTCCGTTTGTGGACATCAACGGTTCCTGGGGGTCGGGCGCCAGACTGGTTGATCTCGATAACGATGGTGACCTTGACCTGGTCCTGACGGAAGCCTACGGAGCCATGCGATATTTCCAGAATACAGGATCAGCACAGACACCTGCGTATACGGAATTACTGGAGGCCGAAAATCCTTTACACACTGCAGGCTTACATACATTGGGAACAGCCATCCCGAACTTCACAGACCTTGATCATGACGGTGACCTTGACCTGTCCTTTAATGGCATCAATCCCCTCAACCAAGAAGAACCCGCCATGCTCTACATGGAAAACACGGGGACGCCGGAAAATCCTGTCTTCGAAACTCCAGCCATCATCGTCTTCAGCCAAATGAATCCCTATGCAAAGATCGCTTTAGCGGATTATGATGGCGATGGAGACCTCGATGCCTTTGCAGGAATTGGCGACGGTTCGATCAACTATCTTGAAAACCAGAATCAAAAAGTCAATACTTCCCTCCCGGAAACGGTGGTCCGGTATGACAGTGACGGCCCGCCCGTCGTCATAGAACCTGACCTGGCCCTTGCTGACCCTGACAATGACGCGATCGTTCAAGCTACCGTCAACATTGAAGATCATCAGGCAGGGGAAACACTGGCCTTTACGCCACAGACAGGCATCAACGGGACCTTCGACGCCGGTACCGGCGTGCTGACGTTCCGCGGCAAAGCTACCACAGAGGAATACCAGGCCTTGTTGCGGACTGTTACTTTTGAGGTGGGCCCTTCCGGGGGAAGAAAACAGCCTTCCAAAAAATCCATCATTGCGAAAACAATTTCTTTTGCCGTTTTCGATCAGGATTTTACCGACCCCAACATTGCATCCAAGAGCCTCGAGATCTTTGTCAACGATCCGCCTGCAGTCAATACCCACGCAGTCAATATCACCTTTGCGGGCAGCGCCACGGTGGACCTGAAGCAATTGATCACCGACCCCAACGGCGCGGCCGATCTCGATCTGACCACACTGAAGATAATACAGCAACCGGCAAGCGGCGCCAGTACCAGTATCGATGCCAATGGCATACTAACGATTGATTATAATACGCTGGACTATACAGGCACGGAAACCCTGACCCTGGAAGTTTGCGACCTGGACGGGGCGTGTGCGCAGAACATTGTAACGATGACGGTGACCAATACCCCGCCCGTGATTGCGCCGGAGCCGGTCAGCACTCCCGCCGGGTCAGCACGGACCATCAATCTGATGAACATCACGTCTGATGTTGACAACAACCTTGATCCGAACGCCTTTACAATCGTTGACATACCCGCGAGCGGAGCGAACGCGACGATCGTAGTCGTATCGCCCACAGAAGTTAATCTCGTGCTGGACTACAAGGATATTACCTATCAGGGCACCGACCAGCTGACAATCAGGGCCTGTGACCGCGCGGGCGCCTGCCGCGAGAACGTATTGTCAATAGAAGTGGATGTTGTCTCGAAGATCGTCGTTTATAACGCCGTGGCTCCCAATAGCCCGGGTGATAACCGGTTTATGCGCATCGCAGGATTACCACCACAAAATAAGGTAAGCATTTTCAACCGCTGGGGAGACAAAGTATTTGACGTTGAAAATTACCAGAACGATCCCGCGGCAAACGCATTCAGGGGACTTAACAACAATGGCAATGCATTGCCATCAGGGACATATTATTATACGATCGAGGTACCGGATCAAAAAATGGTCGCTGGCTATCTGACCCTTAAACAGTAGAGAAAGCAAAGCATACCTGTAACTGACGGCGCTGAATTCAAACATCCGAATATGAGAAAACTTCTACTCCTCGCAGCTTTTATCCTCGTGCTCTGTGGTCGCAGCGAAGCGCAGGTGGATCCTTTATACGCGCAGTATCTGAACAACCCGCTGCTGATCAACCCTGCTTATTCAGGATTGAATAACAATCTGAACATCGGCGTGTCGTATCGAAAACAATGGGCAGGATTTGAAGGAAGTCCTACCACTTACAACATCAATGGCCACACTTCCCTGTTCGACAACCGCATGGGCCTGGGCCTCATCGTCCTGAAGGACAACGTCGGGGCTAACAGCAACACCGAAGTGCACGGCACCTACGCCTATCGCCTTGACCTCGATCAGAAATATCTTTCCTTCGGTCTGCAGGCAGGATTCATCAGTTTCAAGGGCAACAACAGCGCGCTGAATCCATATGATGTAAACGATCCGGCTTTTGCGGAAAATCAGAACATCACGAAGCCAAGTTTCGGTACGGGCGTTATCCTGCATAGTGAACGGTACTTCTTCGGTTTATCGGTACCCAGACTGTTAAAAGCAAAGGCTACCTTCAGTGATCTGGAGACCGAGCTGTACAGCCAGCATTTTTATGCGATGGGCGCCTATACATTCTATCTCAACGAACACATCCGCTTCAAGCCGTCGGTCTTGTTGAAATCCGTCAAGGGGTCGCCCCTGTCAGCAGATGTTAATCTTGCCGTCAACCTGGAAGAAAAATACACGGCGGGTGTCTTTACCCGGAACCTGAACGCTTACGGGCTGATGGCCCAGATCAAATTCGGCGGTTCTTATCGCTTCGGTTATGCGTTTGAGGTCCCTTCGGGTAATTCGGTCGGCTCCAGGTTCACCACGCACGAACTTACCTTTGGCCTGAACATGGCGCTGTTCAGCTTTCACAGCACTTCTATCACGAACTTCTAGAGACAGGCTGCGGACGGGGATCGTGCTCGCGGACCGTGAGGATTAAAATTCAAAATTCAAAATTCAAGATTCAAGATTCAAGATTCAAGATTGGTGTTGTCCGGGGAACCCCGACCAAAGCGTACGTTCGGGTGGCCCGGTCTTCGACCTCCTGCCCCACCGGTCGCGCGCATTGCAGGAAGGCCTGGTGGAGCCAGCCCGTCAGCACCGTTCGCGCAGGCGGGATAGGGATCCAGGCCGGCAGTCTGAGCCGCGGCTGAATTGAAAAATGCCCTTCCCAAATCCCGGTGATCTCAATCTTAAATTTTGAATCTTAAACTTGAATTTTTGCATTGACGATCCCCTTTTATTTGCCGGATTTGTGCCGGCTCCTGAACCTTTTCTCCTCAATCCTGTTACTTTTAGGGCATGAAGGTTAAAGTTTCCCGAAAAGAGCATTTTAATGCGGCCCACCGGCTTTTCAGAGCAGACTGGACTGATGCCCAGAATGAAAAGTTTTTTGGGAAATGCAGTAATCCGCACTATCATGGCCATAATTATGAGCTGGTTGTCAGTGTAACCGGTGAGCCGGATGCAGAAACCGGATATGTGTATGATATGAAGGCCCTGAGCGATCTGATCAGGGAAAATGTTTTGCTTAAATTCGATCACAAGAACCTGAACCTGGATACCGAGTTCTTTAAGGAAGTTAATCCGACTGCTGAGAACATCGCTGTGGTCATCTGGAGGATTCTGAGGAATAAGATAGATTCCAAACTTGAACTGAAAATTACATTGTATGAGACAGAAAGAAATTTCGTTGAATATCCGGCCTCTTAAACCTCAGGATGAAGAAGACCAGGATGATCATGTAGCATCATCAGCAGATACTCCGTTGCGTGCCGATGCGTTTGACATGGAGGATGACGAAAAGATCGAAAAGATCGAGAAACACTTTCGGGAGATCATGCAGATCCTTGGGCTGGACCTTACCGATGACAGCCTGAACGGCACGCCGCGACGCGTTGCCAAGATGTTTGTGAAGGAGGTTTTCAGTGGATTGAATCCGAAGAACAGGCCCCATGCCCGCCTGTTTGACAACAAGTACAACTATGATCAGATGCTGGTGGAGAAAGACATCACTTTCTACTCTCATTGCGAGCATCATTTTGTTCCTATCTATGGCAAGGCACACGTAGCGTACTTTTCCTCGGGAAAGGTGATCGGATTGTCAAAGATCAACCGCATCGTTCAATATTATTCCAAGCGTCCCCAGGTGCAGGAGCGCCTTACCGTACAGATCGGCAAGGAATTGCAGCGGATATTAAAAACCGACGATGTCGGCGTGGTGCTGGATGCCAACCACATGTGCGTTGCCAGCCGTGGCGTAGGTGATACGAACAGCAAGACGGGCACAGCGTATTTCGCCGGTAAATTCAAAGACGAAAACATCAAGCGGGAATTCCTGAATTACATCAACAGCAAATAGGCAGAGACAAGCGTAGAGACAAGGCATGCCTTGTCTCTACGATCGGTACCAGACAAGGCATCCCGTGTCTCTACACCCCCACGTCGGCCACCCCAAATTGCCAGGCAGGCACACCGGTTTCAGACCTCTCACATCATACAGGTCCCTTACGTCCCGGATGTCCCGTATTTCCCTGTATCCTTATTTCCCTGTATCCTTAATTTTAGTACATTAGCGACCCTAAAACTATGACTATGGTATTCGATTTAGACATGATCAAGGCGGTTTACCGGCAATTACCGGACCGCATCGCACGGGCCCGAAAAGTTGCCAACAGACCCCTGACGCTTTCTGAAAAAATTCTGTTTACCCACCTCCACGGAGAACAAACGATTGAAGATTTCAAACGCGGCAAGTCATACGTAAACTTTTCCCCTGATCGTGTGGCCATGCAGGATGCAACTGCGCAAATGGCCTTGCTGCAGTTTATGTCAGCCGGAATACCACGGGTGCTGGTGCCGTCCACGGTACATTGCGATCACCTGATCCTGGCCAAAGACGGAGCGAAAAAAGACCTTGCAGAATCCATCACGGCGAGCGGTGAAGTGTTCACCTTCCTGGAATCCGTTTCCAACAAGTTTGGCATTGGCTTCTGGAAACCCGGTGCAGGTATTATCCACCAGGTCGTATTGGAAAATTACGGATTCCCCGGTGGAATGATGATTGGAACAGACTCCCATACAGTGAACGCGGGAGGTCTCGGCATGGTGGCCATCGGTGTCGGTGGAGCGGATGCTGTTGACGTGATGGCAGGTATGCCCTGGGAGTTGAAATGGCCGAAGCTCATCGGTGTAAAACTTACCGGCCAGCTGAGCGGATGGACGGCAGCAAAAGACGTTATATTAAAAGTGGCAGGTATCCTTACTGTTAAAGGGGGAACCGGAGCCATTGTGGAATACTTCGGACCCGGCGCACAAACGCTTTCCTGTACGGGTAAAGCGACGATCTGTAACATGGGTGCCGAGATCGGCGCCACCACTTCAACATTCGGTTACGACGAGAAGATGGCGGACTACCTCCGCGGAACAAGCCGTGCCGAGGTGGCCTCCCTTGCCGATAAAGTAAAAGAACACCTGACCGGCGATCCCGAGGTGTATGAGAATCCTGAAAAATACTTCGACCAGGTGATCGAGATCAACCTGTCGGAGCTTGAGCCTCACGTCAATGGTCCCTTCACACCGGACCGCGCCATACCGATCTCGGAATTCGCCAACGAAGTTCGCAAGAACGGATGGCCTGAGAAACTTGAAGTAGGCCTTATCGGATCCTGTACCAACTCTTCCTATGAAGACATTACCCGTTCAGCATCGCTGGCGAAGCAGGCCGTAGATAAAAAAATCAAGGCACGCGCAGAATTCACGATCACCCCCGGCTCGGAGCAGGTGCGCTATACCGTAGAGCGGGATGGCTACCTGGGCATCTTTGAGAAAATGGGTGGCGTGGTACTTGCGAACGCCTGTGGTCCCTGTATCGGTCAGTGGGCGCGTCATACCAATGACCCGAACAGGAAGAACTCCATCATCACTTCTTTCAACAGAAACTTTGCGAAGCGGAACGACGGAAATCCCAACACCCACGCTTTTGTGGCGTCACCGGAAATCACCACCGCGTTTGCCATTGCAGGTGATCTTACTTTCAACCCTGTAACCGATACCCTGATCAACGATGAAGGAAAGGCAGTGAAACTGGATGAGCCTACAGGAGATCAGTTTCCGCCAAGAGGTTTTGCGGTGAAGGATGCGGGCTATCTGGCTCCGGCAAAAGACGGAAGCAAAGTTTCCGTGAAGATCGATCCGCAATCCAAGCGCCTTCAGGCGTTGAGCCCCTTCCCTGCCTGGGACGGAAAGAATCTCACCGGCATGAGGGTGCTGATCAAAGCAAAAGGAAAATGTACCACCGATCACATCTCCATGGCAGGTCCATGGCTGCGCTTCCGCGGTCACCTCGACAACATTGCAAACAATACGCTGACGGGCGCTGTCAATTACTTCAATGAGAAAACCGACTCGGTGAAGAACCAGCTGACCGGCGAATACGGCGCCGTACCTGCCACACAACGCGCATACAAGGCTGCAGGTGTTCCGACCATCGTTGTGGGAGACCATAACTATGGAGAGGGTTCATCACGCGAACACGCCGCCATGCAGCCCCGCCACCTGGGCATGCGCGTCATCCTTGTCAAGTCATTTGCACGCATCCATGAGACCAACCTGAAGAAGCAGGGTATGCTCGGACTTACGTTTGCCAATGAAGCGGACTATGACCTCATCCAGGAAGATGACTTCGTCGATATCATTGACCTGACCGAATTTGCTCCTGACCGCCAGTTAACCCTGGTGTTGAGGCATAAGGATGGTCGCACGGACACGATCAAGGCGAACCACACCTACAATGCAGGACAGATCTTATGGTTCAAAGCAGGATCAGCCCTGAACCTGATGGCCAGGCAATTGACGGCAAAGCAAGGTTTTAAACAGCCCATGCAGAAGAAGAGTGCGGCGCAAAAATCTTCGGAGAAAAAGCCTGTAAAAGCAGTTGCGAAAAAATCCGTGAAAACAGTTTCAGGAAAGCCTGCTAAATCAGGCTCCGTTCAAACCGGAAAAGCAGTGGCAGCCAAGTCAGGTAAGAAAGTGCTTTCGAAACCCGCAGCGAAACAACTCGCGTCAAAAACGCTTGCGAAGCAGGCCAGCAAAAAAGCTGCAGCACCGAAGTCCGCCAAACCGGCTAAAAAGGGATTGGTAAAGAAAGCGCTAAGCAAAGTGGTGAAACTTGTGAAGAAGGTTGTGGCCAAGAAGAAGACTGCGACACCGAACAAGAAAACGGCCGCGAAGAAAAAGAAAAGGTAATTCATCAATACCTCAACAAAAAAGGCTTTCAGGGATGAAAGCCTTTTTTTGTGCCTGATCAATTCTGGTTGACAAGTGTCCGGCAAATCATCACAGGTCGCGTAAGACTGTTCTGAACTCATTCAGCATCATGGCGGTGGCTCCCCACACGACTTCGTTCTCGATCTCAAAATGCGGCGCCATCATACGATATTTTCCTGCGGCGAGGATCTCCTTTTGCTTCATAGCATGATCGGTGGATATTTCCGCAAGACGTGCCTCCAGAATACGGGCAACTTCATAAGGATCGGGCCGGAACACCGGCTTCGCCTTCACCGACGCCACAACGGGTGTCACGATATAATTGCTGGGGATGACAAAAAAATCACTGAGCTTTCCAAGTATCTGAACGGAATGCTGCAACACACCGATCTCTTCCTCGCATTCGCGCAGGGCCGTGCGGATAGCATCTTCCCCGGGCTCAGCCTTGCCTCCGGGAAGGCTAACCTGCCCGCTATGTGCCCCGGCATATTCCGGGCGTTTGATCAGCGGGAATTTGACGATGCCCTCATCTTCATAAAGCAGAAGCAATACCCCTCCGGGTCGCGGCGGATCTTTATGGTCGACCAGCGGCCTGACATCCCCGACCGGGGTCGCACGGAACAGCGCATGCGCCGTTTCGCCAGGCAACGGTTTCTCCAACCGTACCTTCAACGCGTTGCATAGTTCCGTGAAATTCATCACATCCGATTCTTTAATTCATGCGCGCGCATCCATGCAGCGCAGCTTTATACTTTACTTCCGGTCAATCCAGTATATCCCAATCTTCGTTGAGGAGCGGGATCGAACTGTGCGCTGTCAGATCGAACTGACAGGGCACAACGGAAACGTAATTGTTTGCAATGGCCCACTCATCGTTGTCTTCACCCTTGTCGAAGTTGACAAAGTTACCCACCATCCAGAAATATTTTCTTCCATTCGGGTCGAGGCGCTGGTCAAAGTCCTCCACCCACTTGGCATTTGCCTGACGGCAAATGCGAATACCTTTCAGGGGTTCATTGCGCTTCGGAGGAAAGTTTACGTTCAGGGCAACGCCCTTGGGTAAACCTTTTTCAAGTACCTGTAACGTGATCTTTCTGATGGCGTCAGCGGCATGTGAAAAATCAGCCTTATGGGAGAAATCGGCCAGGGAAAAACCAATGGCAGGCGTTCCTTCAATGGCTGCCTCAATCGCCGCAGACATCGTACCCGAATAAAGCACACTGATGGACGTGTTACTCCCGTGGTTAACGCCACTCACGACAACATCCGGTTGACGCTGATCCTTCAAAACAAAGTGGCGGGCAATCTTCACACAATCGGCCGGTGTTCCTGAGCACTCGTAGGCTTTTACACCCTCGAAGATAAAATTCTCCTCCAACCTTAGCGATTCGCCCACAGTAATGGCATGCCCCATGCCCGATTGAGGGCTATCCGGAGCGACCACGAGCACGTCACCCAGCTCCTTCATTATATTTACCAGGGTTAATATTCCCTTGGAGGTAATTCCATCATCATTGGAAACAAGTATCAGCGGTCGGCTCATAAGGTGATTTTGATTTATAACACAGAAATTCAAGGGCCGCAATTTACAATGGCGTGGCATTTTATCAGCTGCCCGCCAGGGAATTGTAATAGGCCACGATCCTGGCAAGATCGTACTTTTCATCAAAATCAAGCCGGTTGGCTTTCACGTATTTCTCAACTTCCTTCCCCTTATTGCCCATCAGCGCGATGAGATCGCCCTTGTTTCCCCTGAAATCCTCGATCGTTCCGTCCTCCTTCAGCAGGTAGTAGTAATACGTTTGTATTAACCTGGAATAAGAGCCGCCATAAAATGCGGAGTTATACGTTTTGTATTCAAGAAACTCCCGTGACAATAAAGTGATCCTGCCTTCGACGAGCAACTCAAAAAATACCGGTGCTTTATAATTGGAAGGGTTACTGTAGGGCAGCACGAAAAATCTGCGATAGCGATGAACGGTCTCATCAAAGATCTCGAAATACAATACCTTCCGCGCATGGTAGATCTCAGCCTTTTGGTCACTGATCACAAACTGAACCGTATTCAGCTGGAAATCATACTTCACGAGTCCTTTCAGCGTATCGCCTTCCAGCAGCACCACCTTACCGTCGTGCCACAATTCCGAAGGCCAGTTCCGCTGGGCAAGGCCCGGGCTGCAAATAGCCGTGCATAAAAACAGCAGGCATATTTTTCCGGCAAGACCGCCTTGAAAGAAAATCTTCACGGGATACTATTTATTTTTTAAGATCGTGTGTCCCAACTTGTCGCGTTTTGTCAGGAGGTATTTTTCATTGTGGGCGTTTGGCATCATCTCGATTGGTATGTTCTCCACAATTTCCAGACCATAACCCATCAGACCCACGCGCTTTTTAGGATTGTTCGTGATGAGTTTGATCTTCGTCACACCGAGATCGCGCAGTATCTGCGCCCCCACGCCATAATCGCGTTCGTCCATGTCAAAGCCAAGCTGGACGTTGGCTTCCACGGTATCCCAACCTTCTTCCTGTAGTTTATAAGCCCTCAGTTTGTTGAGCAGGCCGATGCCTCTGCCCTCCTGTTTCATGTAGAGCACTACACCTTTCCCTTCGCGGTCCACCATATCCATGGCATGGTGCAGCTGCGGTCCGCAATCACAACGGCACGAACCGAAGATGTCACCCGTAACACAGGAGGAATGAACGCGGACAAGAACAGGTTCATCCTTATGCCAGGTGCCCTTCACGAGCGCAAGGTGTACTTCCTGGGAGTTTGTCTGTTCAAAGGCGATGAGTTTGAAATTGCCGTGTTCGGTGGGCATATCTACCTCGACCTGGCGATTGATCAGCGATTCTTTTTTGATCCTGTATTCAATGAGGTCCTTGATCGAAACGAGTTTCAGATTGAATCGTTTCGCCACCTTCACCAGGTCGGGCAGGCGCGCCATCGATCCGTCTTCGTTCATGATCTCTACCAGTACCCCTGCCGGCTTAAACCCTGCAAGCCTGGCAAAGTCAATGGCGGCCTCCGTGTGGCCGGCGCGCCGGAGCACCCCTCCCCGCTTGGCCCGCAAAGGAAAGATGTGACCGGGCTTCCCAAGTTCAGCGGGTTTAATATCCGGATCCACAAGCGCGCGGATGGTTTTAAAACGATCATGGGCGGAAATACCGGTGGTGCAGCCATGGCCGATCAGATCGACCGACACCGTGAAGGGCGTCTCAAATGCAGCGGTATTGACACCCACCATCAGTTCAAGACCCAGTTCTTCACAGCGATCTTCGATCAACGGCGCGCATATCAGGCCGCGCCCGTGGGTAGCCATAAAGTTGACGATCTCGGGGGTAATGCATTCCGCCGCACAGATAAAGTCACCTTCGTTCTCACGGTCTTCATCGTCGACGACAATAATCACCTTGCCGTTTTTAATATCTTCGAGCGCCTGCTCAATGGTGTCCAGCTCTATATCATTGTTCATGGAGGGGGTATTACGCATGGTTTTAACAAAAAATTCTCGCTTCCTGTTCAGCTTGATCTAATAATAACGGCCGGAAACAATTCCCAGTTCTTTGGCGATCTCCACATCTGCATTCTTCAGTTTTATCTGCATTTCCAGGAGATCATCAATTTCCTTTTCACTGATACGTTTCTCGGCATCTTTCAGTTTTTCCTTGTTCTCTTCAATGAGGCGCTGGATATAACGGTACTTTTTCCTCAACACATTCTGGTGAGCGTGTTCCTGAATATTTTCTTTCTCGTCAGAAAAATAGATATGGTATTTTGTACTCCAGTGTGGGCTCGCATAATATTTCCGCAGGGTCAGGTCGGCGACAATCGACTTGATCTTTTCAGGGCTGTGGTGAAGGAAGTAAGCAGAGTCGATCAACTTTCCTTCATTCCGGCAACTCAAAAACGTATTGTAGATATCGGCATACGAATCATTCAGGAATTCGATGTCCTCGAATTCGGAAATGAAGAAAGTCAGCAGGTCAACATCCTCTTCCAGTTCACTGTCGGCATAGTTCAACAACAGTCTCACCATTTCACGTTCCTGCAATTCTTCGGAACCCGCACCTTCACTTTTCGGGGGCGCGGGCTCAATATCGGGGGCGGGCTGTCTTACCTCCTCGCGCTTGCGGTCCTCATTCTTCTTCTGCCTGTCATGAATGATAAGCTTGTTCAGCTCCGTGAACAGAACACTTTCCTGGATCTTCAGGAGGTTACTCGTTTCCTGGAGGTAGACGCTGCGTTTGATCGGATCCGGTATCAAACCGATGCTGGTCACAATCTCGCGAATGGCTTCCGCTTTTCTGATCGGATCATTGGCAGCTTCTTTCGAATACAGGCCAATCTTGAATGAAATAAAATCCTGGGTATGATCCTTGAGATACTGCCTGAGCTCCGTGCTTCCCATTTTTTTGGAGAAGCTGTCGGGATCTTCGCCGTCAGGCAACAGCACGATGCGCACATTCAATCCGCCTTTCAGCACGAGATCGATCCCGCGCAGCGCAGCTTTGATCCCTGCCTGATCGCCATCGTATAATACCGTCACATTTTCTGTGAAGCGGCGCATGAGCTTGATCTGCTCTTCCGTCAAAGCCGTTCCGGAAGATGCTACAACGTTCTGGATATCTGCCTGGTGCAGCGAGATCACATCGGTGTAACCTTCTACGAGATAACAGAAGTCATCGTGCCGTATGGCATTTTTTGCCTGATAAAGGCCATACAATACCTGACTCTTATGATATATATCCGTTTCCGGCGAATTGATGTACTTGGGCTGATCCTTTTCCTTGGTAAGGATCCGGGCGCCAAAGGCAATCACCTTCCCAGAAAGATTATGGACCGGAAAGATCACCCTTCCGCGGAAGCGGTCGTATTTTTTTCCGTCATCCTTCCTGATCATCAGGCCCGACTTCTCCAGCATTGCTTCACTGTAGCCCTTGCCGACCGCGTTTTTGATCAGGTCATCCCATTGGTTGAGACTATAGCCGAGTTCGAACTTTTCGATCGTGCGGTCATTGAACCCGCGTTCACGGAAGTAGCTGAGACCGATGCTGTTACCTTCCTGGTTTTCAAACAGCAGGTGGCGGTAATGCTCTTTCGCGAAGTTCATGACGATATAGAGTCCATCGCGATCACTTTGCTGGGCGAGCTCCTGCTGGGTGCCGACACCTTCCTCCTTTATCTCGACGCCGTATTTTTTTGCCAGGTACCGGAGCGCTTCAGCATAGGCCATCCCCTCGTGCTCCATCACGAAGGTGATGGCGTCGCCGCCCTTACCGCTGCTGAAATCCTTGAAAATTCCCTTGGCGGGGACTACATAAAAAGACGGTGTTTTCTCGTTCGTGAAGGGACTCAGGGCCTTATAGTTCTGGCCAGCGCGTTTCAGTGTAATGAAGTCACTGATCACGTCAATGATATCCACCCGGTTTTTGATCTCATCTATAGTCTCGCGGGTAATCATGAGAGGCTGCTGGCTCCTGGCGGTTTGGCTTGTTGAATCAACGGCAAAGATACTCCTTCCTGCCTAAAAATCCCGCGTAATTCGACCTGCAGGCAAAGTATGGGAGGAATATATGACCGTTGGCAGATTTGACTTCATATTTATTAAATCGTCATTAACTTGCGCTTTCTAAACGATTTCACGTCAAAATATTGTTAGGACAGCATGAGTTATACCCAATCCGATATCCTGAGAGCGCTTTCCACTGTTGAAGACCCCGACCTGAAGCGGGACCTGGTTTCTCTTAACATGGTAAAAGATATCATGGCAGAACCTAAAAAAGTCTCTTTTACGGTGGTTTTGACCACTCCTGCATGCCCGCTGAAAGAAAAGATCCGGCAGGATTGTGAAGATGCCGTGAGAAGGGTTGTCGGTCCGGCGGTTGAAATCGACATCCGGATGACGTCATCTGTTACGACGCTGCGCGACAACACGCCCATCCTTCCGGGCGTAAAAAATATTATCGCAATCGCATCCGGCAAGGGCGGTGTGGGTAAATCAACCGTAACGTCGAACCTGGCGGTGGCGCTGGCCCAGGCGGGTGCGAAAGTGGGACTGATAGACGCCGACATTTTCGGTCCTTCTATCCCGACCATGTTCAACTGTGAACATGAGCAACCGCATGTCAAGCAGGTGAACGGCAAAAATATCATCATCCCGCTTGAGCAGTACGGCGTGAAATTGCTTTCGATAGGTTTTCTAACCCCGCCGGACAGCGCAGTGGTCTGGCGCGGACCCATGGCCAGTTCCGCGCTCAAGCAGTTTTTTGGCGATGCCGACTGGGGCCAGCTGGATTATCTGCTGATTGATCTTCCTCCGGGAACCAGCGACATTCACCTCACGCTCGTGCAGACTGTTCCGGTAACGGGAGCAGTAATCGTCACCACCCCGCAGAAAGTCGCGTTGGCAGATGCCACCAAAGGACTCTCCATGTTTAAGCAGCCGCAGATAAACGTGCCGATTCTGGGCGTCGTGGAGAATATGGCGTATTTTACGCCTGAAGAATTGCCCGATAACCGGTATTACATTTTCGGAAAAGGGGGTGGAAAGAACTTATCGGAAAAGTTCGATGTTCCGTTCCTCGGACAGATACCGCTGGTCCAAAGCATCCGCGAAAGTGGCGACAGCGGGCTACCCGCCGCCATGAAACCCGGCCCCGCCGGAGAAGCATTTCATGAATTAGCACGCACCCTGGCCCGCCAGATTGCCATAAGAAATGCTAACTTTGCAAGTACACAAAAGGTTGAAATGAAAGTCTAATGAGTGCCCATACCGTGAACCTCGAAGAGTTAACAAAAAAAATAGAAGCCTCCCTGGATTCCATCAGGCCTTATCTCAAAGCCGACGGTGGCAATGTGAAAGTGAATGAGGTCACGGCGGAACACGTGGTGAAGCTTGAATTCGTCGGCGCCTGCGGCAACTGCAGCATGTCTACCATGACTTTTAAAGCCGGGGTCGAAGCAGCGATTAAGCGCGATGTTCCTGAAGTCAAAAGCATCGAAGTGGTCAACATGATCCCCCTGAACATTTAAACACCTTTAATGACTGTGGTTACAAATTGTGAAATCTCCTGATCAATAGTATCCATATTCTCTTCATGAGGCTGGCCTTACAGTATATCATCATTTCAGGCGTTGCCCTCGCATTGTCATCGGTTTCATTTTCCCTGCTTGCCCAGGATCGCTGCGGCACCATTCAATATTCCAGGACCCTGTATGCAAATCCCGTCCTTCAGAAAACAGCATTCGAAAAGTGGCTGGGCGAGCAAAAGACATCCTTTTCGTTAGGCCGCGCCGCCCGCGAGCAGGCCGCTCCTTACCAGATCCCGGTGGTGGTGCATATCATCCACAACGGAGAACCTATTGGCGTTGGCACCAACATCACCGACGAACAGGTGTTGTCACAGCTCCGTGTATTGAATGAAGACTTCCGCCGTGAAAATGCGGATGCGGCCAATACACCCCAGGTGTTCCTCGACGACGCCGGAAGTCTGGATATCGAATTCGTCCTTGCAAAACGCGACCCGGACGGGTTGGCCACAGACGGCATTGTCCGCATCAACGGTGGCAGAAGCTCATGGACGATGAACGATAATTACGCCCTCAAATCAACCAGTTACTGGCCTGCGGAACAATACCTGAATATCTGGGTGTGCAACCTCACGGACAGTTTTGTAGGCTATGCGCAGTTTCCCGAATCAAACCTTCAGGGCCATGAGAATTCATCCAACAACCGGCTGACGGACGGTGTCGTGATATGGCATAAAGCCTTTGGATCGGATGATGACGGAGCTTTCAATCTTGACCCCGCGTTCAACAAGGGGCGCACCGCCACGCACGAGACAGGACATTTTTTCGGTCTCCACCACATCTGGGGAGATGACGCCGGCTGCAGCGGCACGGACTACGTAACTGACACCCCCAACCAGGGAGCAAATACTGACGGATGCGCCACCCACCCGAAGACCGACGGATGTGGCCAGGTGATCATGTTCCAGAATTTCCTGGATTATACGGATGACGATTGCATGAACCTGTTCACCAACGGCCAGGTTAACCGCATGATCGCGGTGATCGAGAACAGCCCGCGCCGGAACACCTTGTTGTCCTCTCCTGCCCTGCAGGAACCGGCGCCCCTACCCGATGATCTCGGTATCCGGGCCATTGTTTTTCCGGATGCTTCGGTATGCAGCAATCTCATCACGCCCGTTATCGAGTTAAGGAATTACGGCAGCAACGTGATCACCAGTGGCCGGGTCCGGTTCATCCTCGATGGAACTGTACAGGAGACGGTGGACTTTTCGCTGGCGCTGGATCCACTCGCATCCACGGAAGTGTCCTTCTCCACACTCAGTGTTCCGTCAGGCAACCACACCATAACTTTCCAGGTGCTGTTGACGAATGGCGGAACGGACTTAGGAAGCTATAATGATGAAAGATCCTCAACGGTGATCGTACCCGCATTTGCGAACGCCCCGTTCGCGGAGACGTTCAATGTACTGCCTCCCGGATGGATCATTCACAATCCTGACGGCCAGGTAACGTGGCAACCCGTCGCGGCACCGAATGACCAGGCTGGCAACAAGGCCCTAAAGCTAAACTACTTCGACTACGAAGATAAGGTGGGTGAAATTGACATGTTCCTCAGTCCGGTTATCGATCTTTCTACCGCGGCTACCGCCAGGCTCTCCTTTGAGGTGGCCCACGCGAGATTTAAGTCGAGCAACGACCGGTTGAAAGTGATTGTCATGACCGACTGTGAGGATATAAATCAGGGAACAGTCGTATATAATAAAGCAGGCGATTCATTGAAGTCAGTTCCTGAGACGACGTCTCCGTTTACGCCATCGGGCGCAAATCAATGGCGAAAGGAATTGGTTAACCTTTCCGCCTTCGCCGGTGCGGGAAAGGTGCAGATAGCATTTGTGGGGATCAATGACTGGGGCAATAATATCTACCTCGATGATGTCGCCCTCTTCACAGAAAAGACAAACGATGCTGCACTCATCCGGCTGGTAAGTCCTTCGCTGGTAACCTGTGAAAATGAAGTAGTGCCACGGATACTGATACTGAATACCGGAAGCGAAATACTGGAAGATCTCAATGTCGTCTATTCCATCAATGGAGGCAGTAGCGCGACAGTTGCCTTCACCGGCCTGAATCTTCCATTCAGCGGGGAAAAGGAAATCGACCTGCCTCCCCTGAGCCTTCCCGCAAGTGACAACACCATCCTCATCCGGGTTGAGAATCCGAATGGCTTTTCTGATTATAATCCTGCAGATAATGAGAAAAGTTTCAACGTCGTAATCAACCAGGCGCGCGACAGAATACCGTTGCGTGAAAACTTTGAAAGCGACTTTACCTCCGCATGGACTTCAGTCAATCCCAACGGCGGCACCAACTGGGAAACCACCGCCACCAATTACGGTCAATCGCTGTATTTCAACGCATACGACAACAACCTTTCCGGAGATGAGGCCTGGCTCGTGAGTCCGGTACTCGATTTCTCCGGCACAGCGGAAGCCAGTATGGCCTTTGACCTTTCTTATGCCGCACGCGCGACCGGAACCGGAAGGCTTGTTATTCTTGGGTCCAGGGATTGCGGGAACACCTATGAGGAAATTCCGTATAATTTCCCGACGGGAGAAATTGTCGAGGGAAGATGGATCCCTGGAACAGATGAAGATTGGAATAACAATATTCCCGTGAATCTGAATTCGTTTGCCGGAGAAGAAAATGTCAGGATCGCCTTTGTGGTTCGCAATCAGGAAGGCAACAATCTATACCTTGATAATATCGAATTTTTTGTCAGTCAGGAACCGGCTTCTGTTGAGTTCAGTGAATTGTACACTGTATACGGATATGATCTTACCCATCCCGAACTTACGGATCTAAAGATCGCCTTCAATCTTCCCGAACGCCAGAACGTACGTTTTTCAATCATCAATGCTACCGGACAGATGGAAACGGATGGCCTATTAACGGACGTGCTGAACCAGACCTTTCCATTACAGCTACCCCAGCGGTTGCCGCCCGGCATCTATTTCATTCGCGTGCAGATCGGGGGGAAGTTCTTTAGTTCGAAGATATTGGTTTTTTAGACCACGGACGACAGACCACAGACCACAGACTACGGGTCTGGCGACCTCGTCAAATACTCCATAAAAGGCCTCTCCTGCCGTGGACTGTGAACAGTGGACTGTCGACTTTTTAATATCTTTGGGACGAAACGAACTCACATGTCAAAGAAGAAAAAGGTAGCCATCCTGTACGGGGGAAGATCAGTGGAGCATGGCGTCTCCGTTAACTCAGCCCGGAATATTTTTGATCACATCAATAAAGATCGCTTCGAGCCCCTGCCCATCGGGATCACGAAGTCAGGCCAGTGGTTTCTGACCTCCGGTGTCACAAAAGACATCGGGCAGGGCAAAGCCCTGGGATTGATTCTCGATGCCCAAAGCCCTGGTTTTATACTGGTCTCCAGCGGCGACCGCATCAAGGCCGACGTCATTTTTCCCGTGCTTCACGGTACTGATGGAGAAGACGGCAGTATTCAGGGCCTTATCAAGGCGATGGACATTCCCATGGTTGGAACCGGGGTACTGGGCTCTGCCATCGCCATGAACAAGATCGTCGCCAAACGTCTGCTGAAGGATGCGGGGCTTCCCGTCACCAACTTTGTTTCGTTCCATTATACCGAACGTGAAAAGATCGATTTCAAGACGATCAAAAAGACCCTGGGTGTTCCCTTCATGGTAAAGTCAGCGAGCCTCGGCTCGTCGGTAGGCGTCAACAAAGTCAAAAATGAAGCGGATTTCAAGAAAGCCGTTGATGAAGCATTCCGCTATGATGAGTCTGTCCTCATGGAGGAATTTGTAACCGGCCGTGAAATTGAATGCGCCATATTGGGCAATCATCCTGCTGAAGCGTCATACCCGGGAGAAATCGTCATCAACAGCAAATACGACTTTTACACCTTCGACGCCAAGTACGTAGACCCGGAGGGAGTCCGGATTGATGTACCTGCCAAAATGGATGCAAAGATTGCTGAGAAAGTGCGCGATATTTGCCTGAAAGCCTACAAAGCGCTTTACTGCGAAGATTTTTCGCGCGTGGATCTTTTCCTCACAGACCAGGGTAAGATCTATATTAATGAGATCAATTCCATTCCGGGATTCACAAATTCGAGCATGTTCCCAATGATGTGGAAGGAACGGGGCATCGGGTTTACTGAGCTGATTTCACGGCTGCTTGACCTTGCCCAGGAACGTTACGACTGGAGTAAACGCGTCGAGCGCGAATTCAACTCTTCATTGAAGTTCTGATTCCTTATCTTTGTGAGAAACCCTATACTGGAATGAAATTCGATTTTCGAAATCTGGGGCTAAGCCTGAAAACCAATACCCTTGGCGGATTACTAACGCACTTCCTCCTGGCGGTGGCGCTCATTGTCCTTGTAAGCGTTCTGTACTTTTACGCCTACCTCCCGAATGTCACGAATCACGGAGAGAGCATTACAGTACCAAGCGTGGAGGGTCTCCCGATCACCAAAGTCGAGGCGTTTCTGGCCAGCCACGACCTGCGGTATGAGGTGAATGATTCTTCTTATTCCGCGGACTACCCTCCCCTCACGGTATTAAAACAATATCCTGCAGCAGGTGCAAAAGTGAAGGAGAACCGGAAGATCTTTGTTTCCGTAAACCGGAAAAACCCGCCTACCGTAAAAATGCCCGATCTCATTGACGGATCGCTTACCAATGCGGAGGCAGTGTTGCGCGGAAGTGAGCTGAAGCGTGGAAAGATCCGGCTCGTTCGCGGCCCCTTCCTCAATGTGGTGAAAGAAATGCAGATCGAGGGCAACAAGGTTGTGCCGGGCGTGCTCATTCCAAAAGGAACAGTGGTCGACCTGGTGGTAATGGACGGGGGAAGTAATAAATTACCCGCTCCCAACGTTTTAGGATTTGGCTTCGAAGATGCAAAGTTCAATATCCTCGGGTCTAACCTGAATGTCGGAGATATCGAGCTTGTGGGAGACACTACCGGAAATCATCCCGTGGTTTTGAAACAAGATCCATCACCGCAGGCAGAAATAATCGTCGGCGATGTGATCAATCTCTGGATCGGTCAAGAAGGGACTGAAGTTCCGGAAGACGATGCGGACGGAGAACCGCAGGAGGACAATCAGGAATAATGAAAAAAGCTTTCCAAAAAATTGACCATTGACCAATTGACAAAGCGGATCCTGCATTTCCCTGAAAGGCACATGCATGCAGCCACGATCTTTTTTCTGTTCATTATCGCGTCGCAAACCACCCTTGCGCAGCTTAAACGCATTCCCGTTCAACGGTCTACAGGTTCCGGTATTGAAAGGGCACCGCATTCAACAGCCCGTACGAAACAGGCTTCACCGCTTGCCCTTCCTTTTTTCGATGACTTTTCAAAAACCCTCGATGATAAAATGTTCGCCGACACTTCGCGGTGGGAGAACAGCTTTTCCGTATGGATCAATGATGGCATGGCGATCCATCCGCCAACGATCAATGTGGCAACGTTCGACGGACTGGATTCCGCGGGCCTGGCGTATAACCCCAATGAAGTATTGCTGACGGGATATACGGATACGCTGACTTCGAAACCCATCGACCTGAGCGAAGCTAAAGTTTCGCCTGCGGAGAGGCCAACGGTATACCTGAGCTTTTTCTATCAGTGGCAGGGAAATGTTGAAGCCCCCGATGCAAAGGATTTTCTGGAACTCGAATTCAAAACGGCGGATGAGAACGGATGGAAAAGTGTCATGACCATTTCTCCCGCAGAGAACCCTGACCCTACACGCTTTTATGATACCATCCTCCAGGTCAGCGGCGATCAGTATTTTCACGAGCGATTTCAGTTCCGCTTTCGCAGCTTCGGGCGCCTTTCCGGGCCCTACGATACGTGGCATGTTGACTATGTGTATGTCAATAAGAACCGGAATGTGAACGACCTGTCCTTTCCGGACCGCGCGCTTTCGACCCAACTGGGACCGTTGTTTGGAAAATACCGCGCCATGCCGCGAAAACATTTTTTCTCCGGCGCACAGATGACCCCACCCTCGTTTGAGGTCCAGAATATGAAGAATGTGGAAGCGTCCCTCAACTTCAGGACCACAGGATACTTCAGCAGCACAGACCTGGACGCAGGCGTCACAACGACACATGAGACCGTCATCAGCAAGGCAACGCCGATCAACATCACAGGCAACGTGCTCTATGCGTATGAACACAAAACCACCCGTATGGATACGCTACCGGACGTCAATAACGTTCTGCAGTTCCCAACCGATCCGGGGATCGATTCGACATTGATCCGCCTCGCCCTTGCACTGCAAAGTCGCGATGACATTCCTTTCAACACCCCCGAGACTCCGCTTGAGCCGGACTCCACAGGAGATTATACGAAGAATTATCTTCCCATCCGCTTCACAACCAACGACACAATTACTGCAGACTATGTACTCTCCTCCTACTACGCCTATGACGACGGCGTGGCCGAATATGGAGCAGGCCTGATTGAAGCAGGAAATCTTGTGGCGTATGAATTCGAGATCGATACTACCTATTCGCTGAAACAGGATACCCTCGTCGGCTTCGACATCTACTTCCCTCCTTTCGGGATCACCAGCAACCAGACCGTTGACTTTTACATTTATCACGAAGACCCGGCCAATCACGGATATCCGGGAGAAACATGGCTCCGCATCGCCTCGAAACGGATATTAAGAAAGGGCACCAATGAGTTCCAGCGAATCCAGTTCCTCCCTGCCCTGCTGATCAACGAGAAGAAATTTTTCATCGGCTGGAAAGAACCGTTGGCCGGTGAAGTGGTTGTCGGCCTCGATATCAGCAACAACACGGGCGAAAAGATCTTCGTCAACACCAATGGCGTCTGGTATCAAAATGAAGATGTGCATGGCAGTCTCATGATCAGACCGGTTTTCGGATCTGGCATCATCGACGCCAGCGTCGGCATTGAAGCGGAAAAAACATATTCGGTATTTCCGAATCCGCACCACGGCAGCTTTTTTATTGAGGGTGAAGTGCGCGATCTGAAAATATTTTCCCTCACAGGAGAAACGATATCCTTTGATCAGGCCTACCAGGATGGCCGGATGGAAATAAAAATGAGAACGAATGTTCCCGGTTTATACCTGTTGCGTTACCAGCAGGGCGACCTTGTTAAATCTCAAAAGATCATCCTTGTCCGGTAATGATCTCCATCTCAATGGGTGCCGGGCTAAAGCAGAGCGCAAATATCAGCAGTGCTATCCATCCCAGGATCACCCTGTTTGAATCCAGCGGTTGTTCAATTTCCGAAGGCGGGTGTTCAACGCCGATAAATCTGCCGACAATAAAGGCAAATAAGAGCCATCCTTCATAGCCCTTGATCCCCGGAAAATAGACCATCAGGAGGAACTGCGCCGCAAAGATCAGCACGACGTACATGACCGTATCTTTCGTCGGTAAGCCCAACCCCCTGAAGCCAATCAAGAGAAAGAGCAGGTATCCGACAATTCCAAACATTAGATCATTTTGTGGCAGGCGCGGATCGATATAAGGCAATCCCAGCCCTGCATAGAAGATGATGGCCAGGAAGAAAATCCGGGCGATCAGCCGGTGTCGCTTGTAACCGAACAATCCGTATAACACATGTCCCCCATCCAGTTGTCCGATGGGAAGAAGGTTCAGGCATGTAACGAAGAGTGCGATATAACAAGCGAGCAAAACAGGATAGTGCATCAACTCATGCGGGTTGGGTACCCGCTCCGGATCCGCCACCGTTTTTTCGAACAACCAGAAAATGAGATTACTCCCGATCGTGACATCAATGATAGAGCCATGGTCCTTCAGATAATCAGGTGAGTACACCACATCGGCATAGTCTTTACCGAATTGTTCATATTCCGGATGGAATTGAAAAACATACTCCGGCGGTGGTAACGTTCTGAACCCGTAAAAAAGCACGACCAGGGCAACAATAAATCCTGCCAACGGTCCGGCTATCCCGATGTCAAAGTTCTGGACATTGCTCCGGGGTCTTGATCGCAGCCTGATCACGGCCCCCATGGTACCGAGGGTAAAAGGGAGGAAGGGTAAAGGAGGTATGGGAATATAATAGGGCAGTGAGGTTTTTACCTTGTGATACAGTGCTACAAAATAATGTCCGAACTCATGCACTGTCAGGATCAACAGCAGGGGAATGGAGTAGGCCAGGCCACTGTAAAAATCCTGCCACGAATAATCGGCCGCAAATACCGACTTGCCATAACACCATTGCGCGCCGGCCAGGGTTGTGGTAATGAATGTCGTGATAAATAACGCAACCTGAAAAACAATCCGCTTCTGTTCCTTACGCATGAAAATAATCCAGTATCAGGTTGGGTGAAGTTACGTGCACTGTTTTGATGCCTACGGATGCTGCCCCCTGGATATTGATGTCGTAATCATCGAGGAAAAGGGTTTGCTCGGGCACAAGGCGGTTCTCTTCAATCACCTGCTCAAAAATATCCGCGTCGGGCTTCCGCTTTCCCATCCTGTGAGAGTAATATGCTTTGTGAAAATAGCCGTCGAGTATTCCTCCTGAAAGGATCACTTCATTGATGTGATGAAGGTGAATGGCATTGGTGTTACTCAACAGAAAGACCTGGAACTCATTTTGAAGCCTCGTCATTAACGCAAGCTTCTTCGCAGGTATGCCGCGGAGCATGGCGTTCCAGGCACGGTCAATCTCCTCGTCAGCTGCGGATATCGAATAGGTTTCCCGCACGAAGTCGCGGAATGCCTGATCGTCGATTTCTCCCTTTTCATACTGCAGGAATCCCGGGGCTGAAACATATATTTCCTGTACCCTTTCCCTCGAAAGATTGGAAAGTTCAGCAAATGAATCCAGCGTATGGGCTACCGACAGGTCGAGAATTACGCCGCCGAGGTCGAAGATGAGATTTTTTACAGTGGGAACGAGCACAATCCAGATGGTTTAAATTCAAGTGACAAATTGCGTCCCAATTTAACACCATTCACCGTTTCCTGAGGGATTGTGCCCGTTTATTTTTAGACCGGGCTTACGCCGGATGCAGCGATTTATTGTGATGTTTCCGCACTATTTTTTGCTTCACGTACCCACTTCTTCAATTCGCTCCTCTCCGCTTCATTCAAATAAGAAAATGATTTACGATATTCTTTCAGGAAAAGTTTTCTGCTAAAGCTCATTTTAAGAAGAATCAATTTACAATACCCAAGCATGCTCTGTTTAAACTTCCTTCCGTTCATTCTTTCTCTTTTAAATTATACCTACGATTTTTTTTGCGTCAGGTTTTCATTCGCCGCCACGATGACGACCGGTAATTTGAGTTGAACAATTGCGGCGTCTAATTGTTTCCAATCTAAAATCACCGGTTCACAGGCTGAAAGACTTCGCTGCCAGAATCGCCCGAAAATCGCGGGGGCATGCTGTGTGCAATAGCTCCCGCAAAGGACCCTGCCACCAGGATCCTTTCAGGATTTCTCGCTTTTATAGACTTTCTCATGATGATGAATCTGAATGTGCCCTGAGGACACTGAAGGAAAGAGAGGGCCTTACAAGGAATAATGACCTTCTGCTTCCGGCTGATAGAGCACTTTCTCAACTTTGAAACGGCCGACGCCCGCTGGAACACGCCATGACGCAATGTCCCCTTCGCGGCAACCCAGCAGCGCGACGCCAATGGGAGAGAACAGAGAAACTTTCTTTTCCCGGATATCTGCATCCTGCGGGTAAACAATGGTGATCTCAGTTTCCCTGCCACTCTTCAGTTCTTTCAGAAGCGCCCTGGAATTCATCGTGACGATACTTTTTGAGATCTTGTTCTGGGGGAATCTTTTTGCAACTTTGAGTTCCCTGAATAGCCGGTCCGCAATCACCGGGTCTCTTTTCTGCAGCGCAGGCAATTCCGTCAGTTCCGTTATTCTTTGATAATCATTTACAGTGATGTGCATCGTTTTTTCCATAATCAGTTCAATTCAAAATAGCAGGGATATACAGTATCCATGCCAGATTAAAAGCGCCTTACCTGCGTGCAGCGTCCCCTACACCGCGATCCGACTGGATAAGAATTACCCACCAGGGGGATATTCCCCACTGCAATAAATGAAATTCAGGGACCCGGAATATTTTTCTCCCTTCAGAGGCTTACCTTTACCCGATAATCAGAAGCATGCAACAGGCAGATGTACAACTGAAGGAACGCGTCAAGGAATTAAAGTGTTTATATGAGCTCTCGAAGATCGCATGGGAGGCCGGCAACGATCTCGAAACCATCGTCGCGAAAACACTGGACATACTGCCTTCTGCCATGCAGTATCCCATGATGGCCGAGGCATGTATCACCATTGATGGGAAGGTAGCGTCCACTTCTAAATTCAAATTGTGCACGCATCATATGTTTGCTCCTCTGATCGTGGGCAAGAAAAAGCGGGGGAAGGTCGAAGTTGGCTATCAAAAACAAAAACGCGGCGACCAGGAAGTCGCTTTCCTCCCCGAGGAGAAGAAACTGATCAGAGCGATCTCAAGGGAATTCGCGCTGATCATCCAGCGCATTGCCGCGGAGGAAGAGAAACAAAACCTCCAGCTTCAGCTTCAGCATGTTGAAAGGCTTGCCTTCGTCGGCGAGCTGAGCGCGGGCATCGCACACGAACTGAACGAACCGCTCGGCAGGATACTGGGTTTTGCACAACTCATCAAAAAGACCGGCGGCCTCAATGATCAGCAGAACGAGGACATTGAACGCATTGTCAAGGCCTCCCTCTATACCCGCGAAATCATCAAAAAACTGATGATCTTTTCCCGGCAGATGCCGCAGCAGATCACGTCTCTGAGTCTGAATGATATTATCAATAACATCCTGTATTTCATTGATATCAGGTTCATCAGCAGGCAGATCGCTATCACCCACAGGCTGGACGAACATCTGCCGATGATCCAGGCCGATGAAGTGCAGATGAGCCAGGTGTTGGTGAACCTGATCACCAATGCGATCCATGCGATGCCGAAAGGGGGCGACCTCACCATCGGCACGAAAAGAAAAGGTCAATATGTAAGTCTTTTCGTCCGTGATACCGGCCATGGCATGACCAGCGAGGTCAGAAAGAAGATCTTCGAGCCATTCTTCACGACGAAGCCGGTCGGGCAAGGTACGGGACTGGGTTTATCCGTCGTGCAGGGAATCGTCATCGCCCACCATGGCAAGATCCAGGTAAACAGCCAGCCGGGCAAAGGTACGAAAGTGGAAATCCTCCTGCCGCTGAAACAAACGAATTGAGAAAATTGACAGGCTATGAAAAAAAAGGAAGTTGCACCGGTTCGGACGCTGGTCGTTGACGATTCAGCAGAATCGGTTGAACTGGTCAGGCGCAACCTGGAGTCTATTGGTCATCACGTGTATTCAGCGAGCAGTGTGCGCGCGGCCCTTACCTTGCTGGAATCCGTTTCCGTGGACCTTGTCATCACAGACCTGAAGATGCCAGAAGAAAATGGTTTTGAGCTCGTCAGGCATGTTTCCGAAAATTTCAAGAACGTAGGCATTCTCGTGATCACCGGGTTTCCCTCCATCGAAGGGGCGATCGAATCGATTCGCATCGGCGCGGAGGAATATCTCGTAAAATCGTTTACCGACAAGGAACTTTTTGCAGCCGTGGAGCGGGTACTTCAAAAGACGCAGCGGGGTGCACGCAGGATGTCTCCGGAGACCTTCCACCAGGATTTCGGCATCATCGGTGAATCCGAGGAAATGTACAAGGTCTATTACGCGATCAACAAGGTACGAACCACCGATGCCACCGTATTGATTTCCGGTGAGAGCGGCACGGGAAAAGAACTCGTGGCCAGGGCCATCCATTACGGAGGCCGCACGTCAAAAGCGCCTTTCGTGCCGGTGAACTGCGGCGGAATTCCCGATTCACTCCTGGAAAGCGAATTGTTCGGGCACCTGAAAGGTGCATTCACCGGAGCCGTGGAAACCCGTGCAGGATTCTTTCAGACTGCCGATGGAGGCACCATCCTGCTCGATGAGATCAGCAACACGAGCCTCGCCATGCAGGCCAAGTTGTTGCGCGTGTTGCAGGAGAAGGAGTTTTACATGGTAGGATCAAAAAAATCCCACAAGGTAAATGTACGCGTCGTCGCGGCCACCAACGTAGACCTGATGCAACTCGTGAAGCAGGGTCTTTTCAGGGAAGATCTGTATTACAGGCTCAACATCATTTCAATAGAACTTCCACCACTGCGTGAACGGGGGAATGATATTTTTCTGCTGTTGAATTTCTTCCTTGCCAAATATGTGCGGGAGCTGAAGAAGAAGCCGATGAAATTCAGCAACAAGGCGCTGAATGCGTTAAAGGGTTACGCCTGGCCCGGAAATGTGCGGGAGCTGCAGAACCTCATTCACCGTCTTGTGATCATGGCGGATGATGTGCTGGTCGATGTGGCCGATCTTCCGGAAACTTTCCGGTATTCAGCAGCCCGAACAAAAGGTCTGGAACGGAGGCTGGAGGATGTTGAACGCGACTACATTCTGGATGTGCTTGCAGCGAATGATCATAACCTTTCGCGTACAGCCCGGAAGTTGGGAATTGACCGTAAGACCCTGAGAGACAAGATTAAGAAATACGGAGCGCGATAAGCATGTCATGGAAGCGAACGAATGCCTGCTTTCTCACGGTAAGCGTCTGCAGCAGCGCAGACGAGCTGCCGGCATTTTTTATCGCTGGGTGGCCGTGGCCGTCGGTGTAGGTTTCAATAATACTGGTTCAGGGCCGTTAAAGGATGTATATTTTCAATGCATTCTATCCGGCGGGACAGCTGCGCGGGTGGCCACGAAGGTGGGGAGAAAAGTATCGGATGGATCATTCTTACCCAGCGAACATGATTGAAGAAGGCGACTATCAATAGAGAAAAGCGCGAAAATATAGTGGTATGCATTTTGGGGTATCAGCGGAAAGTTTTGAAATATGCTGCCTGATATTGAAGACCTGGTGACGAAAGAGTTGATTGGCCTTTGCAGATCGTGCCGTCACGCTGAAGGATGTGTATACAGAAAAAACGCGCAAAGGATTGTCATCCAATGCGAGGTATTCGAAAGCCAGAATTCCGCGTCTGCAAGAATTCCGGCGTCTGAAAATGCAGTAAAAGGTTTGTGTTTGAATTGTGGCAGGCGTAGCTTTTGTCATTTGCCCAGAGAGGCATCAGGGGTTTGGCAGTGTGAGGAATATGAATAACATCAAGATGTGGAAGGAAATGTTTGAACGATTTCTGAATAAGAAGAATATAAAGAATCCAAGAAACGGGAAGTGGAAAGAATTCAATAAGCAGGCCGTGCTCGTTTCTGAAGGG
>JBARAD010000161.1:0-45989 GCA_049791675.1 Chryseosolibacter sp. | reverse complement strand
TTACTGATTACTGGTTACTGGTGTTACTGGTTACATCCGAAGGCAAGGGACCCTCCTGCCCTTCCTCCCGCGGATAATCCGCTTCTTCAGGAACGGAGTGGCCCTTACGGAGGAGTACCGCCATTTGACAAGGTGAAAGTATGCCCCTTGTAGACGCGTCAGTCCCGTCGTAAAATCCGCATTCTTCTCATCAGCGATTCAGATCTTCGCCGGGTCGAACAGCAACGGAAAGAACTGCCCTTCCATCTTTTCGCCTTTGTGGATGACAGGTACGCCCTGTAAAAGTTCTCCGTCGGTATCAGATTTGGTGTCGTCCGCAAAGACATTCAATACGAACGCTCGCCTCGGCCGCGCCGATTTATTTTCGTAAGAGCCATGCACCATCAGCGGATGATGGAAAGTAGCATAACCTTTTTTCATTTCAACCGGCACTTTGTTCTTGAATTCCTCCCGCTGCGAGGGCGTTAAAAATGCGTTGATGCCCTCCATGTCGCCGGCCAGCTCAGGCTTGTCGAGCAAACCCCACTTGTGACTTTTAGGAACATAGTAAACACATCCGTTTTCCCTGGACACGTCGTCGAGCGCGACCCAGCAGGTAAGATGTTGCATCGGTTTGGTCCTTGTCCAGTAACTGTAATCCTGATGCCACGCCACTACCCCGCCATGGTGAGCAGGTTTCCAGAACAACTGATCATGCCAGAAGCGCACCGCTTTGTCGCCGAGCAGCTGGCTTGCCGCTACGACGAATGCCGGATTCCACAAAACATCGTGGAATCCCGGTGTGATCCTCCAGTGACCCAGCGAGTGAAACAGCACCGCATTGGGGTTTGCCGATTCATTGCTGTGGAATTCATAAAACAAATGATGCTTGGGATGGGCCGGATCTTTGATATCTTCCAGTTCTGCATTTAACAATGCTACCTGCTCATCATCCAGCAACCGGACATTGGCCAGGTACCCGTTCTCGTTAAAGAATGCAACCTGCTCATCTGTCAACTTGTACTTTTCACGGTTTTCCCTGGAAACATGCCGTGAAAATGTCTCACTGAGGGGCTGATGGAATTGTGATAGGTCTTCCTGTAGGTTCATATGGTAATGATTCTTTCTGTCTTTGTTCTTAAGACTGTCAGTGATGACAGCACGCTTAAAGATATTGAAATTTTGCGAGCCGCTTTACACCCGGTTGGCATCATTTTTCTCCTTTTGAATAATTATGGAGCCAAATGTTAGAGTTGTTTACGATCCAAAAGGACGGGAAACCCGTTACCCTGACCTCCGGTCTTTTGAGCGGATAGCGAAGCTGCTGGACTCAAAGTTCGAGATACCGGGTACGAAGATCCGTTTTGGATTGGATCCCCTGCTGAGTCTGATGCCTGTGCTTGGTGATCTCATCACGCTGATCATCTCCAGCATGCTGATCTATACCATGCACAACCATGGTGCTAGCCGGAAAGTCGTTGTTAAAATGATGCTGAACGCCGGACTCGATACGGTGATCGGGGCAATCCCCCTGGTCGGAACTGTCTTCGACGTTTTCTACCGGTCCAACGAACGCAACATGAGACTATTGAAGGAACATTACCTCGAAGGAAAGCATCAGGGATCCGGATCGGGGCTCCTGCTGATCATCTTCCTCATTGCCATCATCGTGATTGCAGCTGTCGTCTATGGTATCTGGAAACTGCTGGAAGCAATATTTTAATTACCGGCGTCAATGACGAATCGCGAAGAATATGCTTTAGAAATCAACACACTTCAAAACAAAACTGCACAAGTTTCAATTTTCTGCTTTCAGCTTTCTGATTTTTACAAATATGATCGAAGACCTTTGGTATAAGAATGCCGTGATCTACAGCCTGGACCTGGAGACTTTCATGGATGCTAACAATGATGGGAACGGCGACTTCGAAGGCCTTACCATGCGTCTCGACTACCTGCATGCATTGGGCATCGATACGGTATGGCTGGCGCCCTTCCAACCCTCTCCTAACAAAGACAATGGCTACGATATCTCGGATTATTACGGCGTCGATCCGCGCCATGGTTCGGGTGGCAATTTTGTAGAATTTATGCATCAGGCAAAAAAGCGTGGTATCAAAGTGATTATTGACCTGGTAGTGAATCATACATCAGATAAACATCCGTGGTTTCAAAATGCACGCAGTTCAGCGGAATCCAAACACCGCGACTGGTATGTCTGGTCGGAAAAAAAACCGTCTGACTGGAATAAGGGAATGGTCTTTCCCGGCGTGCAGAAAGCAACCTGGACACGTGATAAAAAGGCCGGTGCGTATTATCACCATCGCTTCCACGAATTTCAGCCAGACCTCAATATTGACAACGAGGAGGTGCGCGCGGAAATCAGGCGGATCATGGGGTACTGGCTTGAACTGGGAATCGAAGGTTTCAGAGTGGACGCCGTTCCGTTCATCCTTGAGACACAGAGGCCGGGGCAACCCGACAAGAAAATACGATTCGAATACCTCCGGGAAATGCGCCGCTTTCTTCAGTGGCGCAAAGGGAACTCCATTCTCCTGGGGGAAGCAAACGTAAAACCGAAAGACAGTGAAAAATACTTCGGCCAGGAAGGTAATGGCATCCACATGATGTTTAACTTTTATGTGAACCAGTACATCTTTTACGCCCTCGCGACTGCCGATATAAAGCCTCTTATCGAGGCGTTGGAAGCCACACGCCTTCATTTCCACACTTCACAATGGGCGCAGTTCCTCCGCAATCATGACGAACTCGATCTTGGCCGACTGACGGAAGCGCAGCGTCAGAAAGTATTTGAACGTTTCGGTCCGGAGAAGACGATGCAGCTCTACGACCGGGGTATACGCAGAAGGCTTGCACCCATGATCGGAAACCGGCCGCAGACGGAACTTGCCTACAGCCTGTTGTTTTCCCTGCCGGGTACGCCGGTGATCCGTTACGGGGACGAGATCGGCATGGGTGACGACCTTAACCTGAAGGAACGCGACGCGGTGCGTACACCCATGCAGTGGTCTGCGAACCGGAACGCGGGTTTTTCAACGGCGAAAAAACTCGTACATCCCGTTATCAGAAAAGGCCCCTATGCATTTGATATCATGAATGTGGAAACCCAGCGACGTGAGCCGGATTCCCTGCTCAACTGGATGACATCGTTGATCCGGCTGCGGCAGGAATGCACGGAAATCGGCTGGGGAGAATGGCGTATTCTCGATACGGGGTCGGCCTGTGTGCTGGGGATGTACTACCAGTGGCAGGACAGTTTTCTCATCACCCTGCACAATTTCGACGAGAAGGTCCGGGAAGTAAGACTCGACCTCAAACTGAAAAAAGAGTCGAAGCTGATTGATCTGATGAAAATCGATGAAAACGTGGCGGACGAGAAAGGGCTTCACCATGTCCGAATGGGCGCCTATGGATACCGTTGGTTCCGGGCTGGTGATCTGAGTCACCTGTTCCAATTGAAGAAATAGAAAACTTACCTCCTTAGCGTAATATGGGAACAGAAAATCAATACCTGTGGTGGCAGAAAGGGATCGTTTACCAGATCTATCCCCGTTCATTTCAGGACAGCAACGGCGATGGCGTCGGCGACCTGCAAGGCATCATCTCACGTTTGGATTATCTTCAATGGCTGGGCATTGACGCCGTCTGGATCTCCCCCATCTATGATTCACCCATGGCGGACTTTGGTTATGATATTTCAGACTATTGCAACATCCACCCCTTGTTCGGTTCTTTGGCGGACTTCGACAACCTGGTGGAGCAGGTCCACAAAAGGAATATGAAGGTCATCCTTGATCTCGTTCCAAACCACACCTCCGATCAGCACCCCTGGTTTCTCGAATCACGGTCTTCACGGGATAATCCTAAACGCAACTGGTATCTTTGGAAAGATGCTTCGGTGAACGGAGGGGTACCTAACAACTGGTTGAGTGTCTTTGGCGGCTCCGCCTGGGAATGGGATGAACGCACCCGGCAATATTATTACCACGCCTTTCTGAAAGAACAGCCAGACCTTAACTGGAGAAATCCGGAGGTACAGCGGGCCATGCTTGACGCAATGCGTTTCTGGCTGGCAAGAGGCGTGGATGGTTTTCGCGTCGATGTGATGTGGCATATGATCAAGGATGAAGTCTTTCACGACAATCCGCCCAACCCCGACTATAATCCCGCCAGGGCCACTTATGAAAAACTTTTGCCCATCCATTCCACTGATCAGCCTGAAGTACACGACGTGGTCCGGATGATGCGCAGGGTGATGGATGAATATACTGAAAGGGTAATGATCGGAGAAATCTATCTTCCCGTGAACCGCCTGGTCATGTACTACGGACAAAACAATCAGGGAACACATCTGCCTTTTAATTTTCAGCTGCTCAGTGTGCCCTGGGAGCCACAACGGCTGTTCCCGGTGATCGAGGAGTATGAAGCGGCCCTCCCCTCCGGCGGATGGCCAAACTGGGTATTGGGAAACCACGATCAGTCACGCATCATCAGCCGCATAGGAAGGGAACAGGCAAAAATTGCCGCACTGCTCTTGCTTACGCTCCGCGGAACGCCAACAATCTATTACGGTGAAGAGATCGGCATGAGCGATGTTGCAATCCCGCCTGAAGAGATCCAGGATCCGCAGGGATTAAACATGCCCGGGCTGAACCTGAGCCGAGATCCCTCGCGAACGCCGATGCAATGGGAAGTTGCCCCCTTCGCTGGATTTTCGAAAGTCAAACCGTGGTTGCGCGTGCCGGATAATTATCCGCGGATCAATGTGCAGGTGCAGCAGCTTGATGTGATGTCGATGTTGAACTTTTATAAAGAACTCATTGGGATCCGCAAAAGAGAGCCCGCGCTGAATGTCGGTAATTACCGGTCAGTGTATGCTGACAGGCAAGTGATATCCTACATGCGCGAAGTGCATGACAGCCGGTTTCTGATCGTGCTGAACCTGACACACCGGCCGTGTTTCTTTAATGTCGAAGGCTTCGGTTTCCAGGGAACCATTGAGTTGTCGACGGAACCTGAACGCAAGGGCGTTGCTGTCAGAGACGGGATGTCGCTCGCTGGCGATGAAGGAATCATTGTCAGATTAAGATCCTGATGCAGGATTGGTCAAAACCGGTACCGCACGGAAGTGGCATAATGTTTTAAAGTAGGCTTTGATAAAAATATTATGAACAATTTTTTTCGGGCAATCATTGCGGGATATGGAGCGAAGAAACTGGGAGGCGGTTGCTTTGGAACCATCATTGTTTTTATTCTGATCTGGGTAGCGCTTGGGCAGTGCAGTTTTTCTTCACGCGCGGTACCTGCACCTCAAACTTATCCCGCAGACAGACAGGCAGAGACGACTGTTCCCATACATTCAGACCTCACCATGATCTGTGAATGGGATAATGAGGTAGTACCACGATGGGCTGTCGCATAGGCGTTCGTCAGAAAACGCTGGTTCATCTGAATTGGCTGCAGCGGAATCATTTTGCTAACTGAAGGAATAGGTGTTTACCCTTTCTGAAAGTATCCAGAACTTCCTGTCGGGCGTCTTCCGAAGGAAAGCGGCCGGATTTTGCGAGCCAGTTTATTCCATTTTCAAGATACGTGACAAAATAGGCGGCATCTTCTGTTGAACGGATAGGGCTGCCGTTAACGAGCACGTACGTCGGACTCGTATGTGCAAAAGTTGTTTCCGGTCGCAAGGTTCCGTAATACCTGTTGAGGAAAGTGGGTCCACCGCCAACGTCCCGGCGCTGCATGAAACTCACACCCCTGTCGCGATCTCCTTCCGTAAACTGATGGGCTCTCGCTGCAATCCAGCAACTTTCGCCGGGGGTGAATGTGATTTCAAGTTTTGTGTAGCTTTGACCCTTCTCTACATTTTTTTCCGCGATCACTTTGCCATTCGCAATGATTTCAAGTCTGTCGAGCGGAAACTGACTCCACACCTCGGCAGTGATCTTTATGTTCTTGTCCTTTGTCGTGCGGACTTCTTCTCCCGGACCTCTGCCCTCAACCGAACAAAAAATAAAAGGTGAGTTGGAGATGAATGTGTTGCCTCTTTCAAGGGCATCGATCCAGGACTGGTAAGTGAAGTCTCCTTTGGTCAAAGCAAAGACCCGGTTAGCGCCCACTGTTACCCAGTTGCTCATTTTATCGGTGCCTGCCGTGGCGGGGACCTTCAATCCACAATTCAGAAGCCGGTACCATATTCTGAGTCCCGGGTTCATCCGCAGATCAGGTACAATGTCGGAGACAAATGTTGGTTCTGAAAAGGGTTCGATCGTACTCAGCAATTCCACAGAATGTACTTTCTTCATCACAATTGCCAGCGGACCTTCCAGTCCTGGCCAGGCGGCGAAATGCGCCCATGATACATGCGCTCCCTGCGCCCGCGCTTCATCCAGTCCCCGGATGTTCAGGGGATATTGAAATCCTCTTGCCGTCTTTACCGGTTCGATCAGTTTTTTCAGATTTAGCAAGTTAACATGGCCAAGCCTGTCTTCACGGTATTCCTGATTCACGTACACGAGGTGGAGGGAATCGGAAAATGGTTCAGGGCCACCCCTGAATCGCTCCTGATCTGTTGTGAAATCGGAGGTCAATACATTACAGACATTCAAATCCTCTGCCTGCATTTCCAGCAGAGCGGTTTCCGGATCGATGTGATGAACGTGAACATCTCCGCTTTTCCACGCCTTCCCTGGAAATTCGAACCATTTCTCCAGCCGGATGTCAAGGGTGTCGGGTGCAGCTGAAAGGTTCAGGGCGCTGTCGTAGATCTTGTAGGCAAAACCCTTTACGATTTCCATCCGGATCTTTCCTTCCCGTGGCAGCGCAACGGAAAATAATCCATCGACATAAGCAAACCTCCGGTTATGATCGAGGATCACATCTCCGCCGAAGTTTGTAAAAGGGAAATCAGCCTGATGTCCCGCGGGGGCGATATAGACGGAATCGTTTTGCGTCACGCGTACTCTTGCTGCGGTGATCAGCCCCTTCTCATTGAAGATCCGCACTGTTTTTTTTATGGTCCCCTGGCCCCGGAGGCCGATTGACATTGCGAGTAGCATGGTAATCAATAACCATGTTCTCAGTGCGGGTGTATGAGTTTTCAGCATGGAATCCATGATCATTCAAATGCCCAATCCACGAGGGAATCAAGGGAATCAACGGTGGAAACTATTTTCAGGTTTGAGGAGACCTTTTTTAACGCATAAGCTTCGAGGGGAAATTTCATTTCACTGTTGATCAATTCAGCGGAGGCAGGTTCCAGCATCTGGTCAGCGATCTGCGCAAGCACGATCTTACGGGGGGCAAGCGTCCCGATCAGGTCCGGCAGGTCATACCCGGTCAGGACTTTGGCAATGCCCCATGAAAAATCTATCTCATAGGGATGGTGATAGCCGCCGCCTTCGCGCTCCGTAAGCCCGATCCGGTAAAACCGGTTCATCGCAACAGCCTGATACGAAATCAGCGGACGGATCATCGTCATGTTCTTTATTGAAGGATCAAAGGCGGCAGCGTGCAACAACGGGATGCACATATTTCCAAAGGCGACTGCTCCGATCTTTTGCTGATCGATGTCCGGCCGGCTTGCTAAATAGCGCGCAACCCTTACAATGTCTCCATCCTGGATGCCCACCACACTCCGGCCAATCATAACACAGGTGTAGCCGTCGGCAAGTCCCCGCGCGGCCGTATTCATTGTCTCACCTGAACCCAGGACATCCGTGGCGGCCACAACATATCCTTTCTGAACCAGCTTCTCAATGTCACCGCCAGGCTGGGCGTCTGTAACTTTTCCTTGCGGGTGGAGGTAAATGATCCCGGGCATTTTTGAGACACCATGGTCAGGTACAAACAACAGGAAAGGGATAGCATACTCCCCTTCCCCGCGAATGGCGAATTTGCTTACCGTATAGCCATCGCGTTGATATCGACCGTTGATGAATGGTTTCTCAATTTCATCCGGAACTGTGTACCCCGAAAGCGCTACCGCCTTCTCTGCGACTGTCGTGAGATGAGTGCCAATATCTTTTCGCGAAGCTTCAAGATTTCCGATAAGACGCGCCGTTTCTTTTTTATTGATATCAAACACCATCTGACCGCCTATGGAGGTCGAAATCTGTCCCGTAGGTGTGACTTTTAACTGATCCTGTGTCAGTATTTCGGCGGGAACTTCCTTTGGATCTCCTGCCATTCCAAAGTGTTTCATAAAAAAGCCAAAGATGGATTCGCGGATTTTGGGTGTCAGCCAATGTTTTGAATCGTCTTCAACCAATACCAGGTCGTCCTCGGCCGAAAACGCGCGATAGGCGTGGCTGGCCTCCGCATAAGCTTCACGCGCTCCCTGGAGACTAAGGTACTCGTCCCGTGACGTAAAGGTCAGCATCGTCGGTTTGGGCGCGCGCACTTCCACCAGGTCCTCAAAGGTTATTCCCATCGCAACGCTGTGAATGAGGGTAGCCTCCGCATCCTGAGCGCCTTTTGTTTCGAGCTGTCTCCGGTTTGCTGTTGACCAACTTGACGGAACGGTCACCTGGACGCGATCGTCCAGGGCACCAACGAAGGATGTGATCGTACCTCCGCCGGAGAAGCCGGTGACACCAATCCGTCCGGCATCGACTTCTTTTCTGCTGATCAGATAGTCAATGCCGCGGATGGCATCCCATATGAAATACTTGGCGCTGTTGGAGCCCGCCAGGAAGCACTGATTCCCGAAATAGCAATGTTCGACAACCGAATAACCGATAGAAGAAAAATTTACTTTGTTATCAAAGTATTGTACATGCTCCCCCTGCCCCAACGGATCGATCGTTAAGACCACGATACCTTTCTTTGCCAGATTGACGGCCATCACCTGGTCGAGCTCGGCCCTGAAAGATTCCTGCTCATGTCCTATCAGGTTCAGCACGGCGGGAGCTTTGCCCCTGATGCTCGCGGGGATATACAAACAGCCTGTCACATAAAAACCAGGGTGCGACTGGTAGACAAGTTTTTCGATGCGGTAGCCCTCCTGTTTGATTACACCGGTGATCATCGGCTCCAACGGAGTTTTTTCCGGAAACGGCCCGAGAATCTCCATCAATTTTTTCCGGACGACGGCCTGCCGTGTTACCCAGTCTTGCCGGGTCTTTAATTTTGCTATTTCCAGGTCGCGCTGTGCATATAGGTCGAAAGTCTGCTTCGTCAGGTGGTTCATCAAAAGACTGCCGCCGTTGTTCCACCTGATCCACTGCTGAAAGACATTCAGATTTTCGGGATCATGCATGCGCGCGCTATCCTTTTGAAAAATCCCCGGACCCGGCTGTGCATAGGAACGGCCTGCCAACAAAAACAGCAACAACAGACAAGGTGTATACAGGAAGCGATTCAATGGTTGTTATTTTAATGTTTAAGGTTCAAAAGCGTAATCAGAACTCTCCATGTTCTTTAAAACAGCCGGGTTGAGAGCGCTCCGACTGTCTCCACACTAATGTATAGATTACCGGCGGGAAGTCAATTGGATTAAATGATTAAAATTGCCGGCGATTAAAGATTTCCAGGCGGCTTTCTTTATATTACCTGTCTTCACCAGACGTCAGGCATTACGAAGAATCATCCGGTAAGTCATATAACCGTCCAAGGTATGCGTTCGGGTCCGAAAGATATTGGCAGTAATGGATTCATGATCGCAGGTCTGATACTTGCAGTATGTTTGTCTACGGCCACGTGCGATTCGCTGAACAATGATGTAAAGTTATCAGGCATCGTTCATCCGGACGGTAAAGCTTTTGCAGGATCGCAAAGTTGCAGAGGTTGTCATTCTTCCATCCATGATTCCCATAGCAAGACGCCTCATTTCCTTACTTCACATCCTGCGGATACCGCATCAGTGAAGGGAAATTTTGATGCCTCGCGGAATACATTTACTCTCGGAGACGGGCTAGAAGTTGTCATGCAGCGAAAAGGAGACAAACTGTATCAGGTGGGTTATGTGGATGGTATGGAAGTAAATGCCAGGCCAATGGACATTGTGATCGGATCCGGAAGAAAGGGACAAACCTTTCTGTACTGGAATAATAGTGAACTTTTCCAGCTTCCCGTATCATATTATTCCCCCCTTGATGCATGGTGTAATAGCCCGGGCTACCCGAAGGACCAGATCTTGTTCAACAGAAATATTTCAGGTCGGTGCCTGGAATGTCATGGCACGTTCTTTAAAAGTGAGAAAAGCAACGACCAGGCGGAGGTGTTTGACAGAAACCAGGTGATGCTGGGTGTCGATTGCGAAAGGTGCCACGGTCCTGCCGCGGATCACGTTACATTTCATTTAGCGCATCCGGAAGAACGCAAGGCACAACGTATCATTAACCCCGACCGGCTGACCAGAAAGCAAAAACTGGACAACTGCGCGCTATGTCATTCGGGAATCCGTAAAATGATCAGACCATCATTTTCCTTTATTGTCGGTGATAAACTTGAGGACTATTCAATACCCGATTATGCTGCAGACGAAGCAGCGAATCTGGATGTTCACGGCAACCAATTTGGATTATTAACGGCGAGTGAATGTTTTAGAAAAAGTGACATGGACTGTTCCTCCTGCCATGACGTCCATGTCAGAGAAACAGGCAATTTGGAGTTGTTCTCAAGACGGTGCATGAATTGTCATGCACCGGGCACGCCAGAGTTTTGCAAACAAATTGAAACTCCCGGGCTTTTGTTAACCAGTAATTGTATTGACTGTCACATGCCCGCACTTCCCTCGTCACAGGTTATGCTGGGCATGGATGACCGCGAACAGACAATTCCAGATCTCGTAACAACACATCGGATCAGCATTTACAGCGAAGAAATCAAGTCCTATATGAAGAAGATTCGCGAGGATTAATGCAATAAAGGAAAGAGTCTGTGCCCGTGCCTGAATTATTTTGTGCGAACACCCGGTGATGCGGGATATCTTTGTATCTTAATGATGCCTAAAAATCCTAACAATTTTGCAGAATCCAGTGACAGGTTATTTTATATGGTCCGGAGGTGCTGAATTATTCTCTTTTGGAAGTTTTGCCTTGCGGTGGAGTGCGGTTCTCTTTGTCCTGGCTTTTTTGCTCGGCCGGCAACTACTTTTGTACCTGTGCAAAAAGGAAGACAATTCATTCAAGGCGATCTCAACACTGAGCATTTTTCTGGTCTTTGCCGCTGTTATTGGTGCCCGCCTTGGATACCTGTTATTTTATGAACCCCAATCAGTCTTCTCAAAAGGTCTGACCATTATTCTTCCTTTTGAGCTGAAGCCCGCGTTTCATCTTCTGGACCGCAACGAATTTTCCGTGCATGGGGCCGTGTTGGGGATGCTTCTCTTCCTATGGTTTTACAACCGCAAAAATGTTTTAAAGCATACGTATTTCCAGCTCCTCGACAGTATCGCCATGGTTGCCATATTTTCAGGAATATTTCTGTTGATGGGTAGTTTTTTCAATTCGGAGATAGAAGGGAAACCTACCGGTTCATCATTGGGTGCAGTGTTGGTAACACCGGTGCAAAAAGGGCTTTTGAAAATCCCATGTTGTATTATGCGGAGTCCGGACGGGAAAAATCCGCTCGAAAAGGTCGTCGTCAAGAAAAACCCTTCACCCCCGAAGCGTGAAAAAAGTCAAAAATCAATAATCGTGTATTTGTATTTCCAGCCGGGAGCCTCGGAGCGATTGGTCAATGAATTCCTGATCGGGGATGTAAAAACATTTTTATATGAAATGTCCCCCTATGTTCATGAACCCGGAGATCAGCCGCTGCGCTACACCCTATTCCTGGAGAAGAATGGTAATTACACCGCAAGAATTTATACTTTGGCGATCGCCCGGTACCCGCTTCAGCTTTTCGAAGCCTGCACATGCCTCGTTGTATTTATCCTGCTGTGGTTTCTCAGAAACAAACTGAAGCACACGGGAAGACTCTTTGCTATTTCGATGATCCTTTTCTGGAGCTTTCACCTTGCTTATGGATTTCTTGGCGAAACCCAACCTCCTGTTGGAATTGTTTTGAGCAGTTGCTTTGTCCTGGCCGGATTTTGCGTTCTGGGTCTCTCCTTCCGGAAATCCTTTCTGACGAGCGACGAAACGTTTCAGGAAAAGTATATTGTAAGAAAGGACTAGAATTTCATGGCTGCGGTCTACTTCATTTTGTAATTGAAATGTCTGTTGGCAAACTGTAAAAATTGCATCCAGTCATATAATAAAATGTCATGGTCTCCCGTCCGGACATGGTATCCTATGGTTTCGCCGACCGGTGTATCGACCGGTGGTTGATCGTCCACGCCAAGACCGGCTTTGCCGTAGAGCGCATACGCAGGCGCTGCGAATTTCCCGCTTAAGAATTCTCCCTTTGGATCTGCAGGCTTATCGAGTATCGCACTGGAAATATAGACAGGACGTGGAGCCGCCAGCGCGATGAGCATATGCATGTCGACCGGAAGTTTTTCCGGCGCAGAATTGTAAGCCTTGTATTGAGCTATAAACCAATGCGGGTTTACGCGGTTGATCAGCTCAATCGTCTCACCATATATTCTTTTTGACAATGCGGCGCCTCCTTCTCCGGAGTCGTTGGAAATGACAATTGCAAAGCGCTGGTCGTTTGCTCCTGCCCACAATGCGGTCTTGCCCAAACGTGAAAGACCAGTCACCACCACCTGGTTCGCGTTTACACGGTCATCGGTTTCCAGGTAGTCCATCATCCGGCTCAGCCCCCATGCCCACGCAGCGATGGCGCCCCACTCCTCCGGTTTGATATTCAGTTCATGCTGCAGATGGCTACGCACTCCCGTCCTCCAGCCGTCGGGATGATCTGCCTCAAGGTCTTCATAATACGCCGTTGCAAGCCCATAACCATTTGATATGAGTTCTTCGACCGGCCAGCGATGGATCTCCTCGCCCCGCTTCGGCGTCTTGTTGATGGTGACCCGATGCCAGCCTCTGTCCGTAGACCAGTCATTCTTCATGACCGTGGTATGACTGGCATTGATGCGTTTCCAGTGATCCGTGATGGTGATCGTTGAATCAAACTGCGCTCCGTGATTTCCGGTGAAGTTTAACCCGATAAAAACAGGTACTTTCGTTTTTGCCTGGTTGGGCAGATAAAGCAAGACCACCATGGAAGGACCGTCTTCTCCCTTTGTGAAATAGATGGTTATTTCCTTGCGGGTCGCTTTTCCATTCAGTGCATACTGGTCGACCAGCGTTGTCTTGAAGTGAATATCACGCGGCCTACCCGGTATCCGCCCGTAGATGTGCTCGGTAAACTTTTTGAGAATGGCCGGGCGTTGTATCTCTTCCCATTCTTTTGAATTCCGAATGACCTTGCCCTGGTCTGTTTCTAATATTTCGGGTAAGGTAAAAGGGGGGATTTTATTTTCATCGTAGTTCAGCGTCGTTCTTTGCGCCGTGCCGTCATGAAAAATTGCAATGAGGAGGATTGTCGTTACAGCCCATGCTGGCAACACCTTGTTTCCGTCCATGTTTCCGGCTAAGCCTCGCAAAAATTTCGATCTGATCATCTCCCAAACCTTAAACCTTAAACCTTAAATCTTAAATCTTAAATCTTAAACCTCAAATCTTTACTTCAACGCACTAAATCCCGCGTGGACTTCCCTTCCTTCACCCTTAAAGTTAAAGATTTTTAACGAAACAACATTCGAAGGAAGTTCCATGGCGCGCGAAGAACTGGAGAGGTAGGTCGATCCATAGTAATATTCCTGTTTGATAACCTTTCCATCCGACAACGTGATCATGGCATAGGCGTCATCGTGATCAGGCCGGTACAGGGTTCTTTTCCGGAGCGGCGAATACAGGCGAACACGATCGGCATTATTTCCCACAATGATGAGTTCATTTCCGCCAGCCAGGGTAAGTGTGGCCATGCCTTTTGAATTGTTGTCGGCCATGAATCCGCTTTCAGTGACCTCCACAGGAATAAAGCCGCCTTTGCCATTCCCTTTCAGATATAGGCCTATCGAGGCATCATCCTGGCCGGAGATAATCTCCCGTGAATAAAAATTTCCCGTCAGGAGAACATCCAGGTTTCCATCCCCGTCGTAATCTGCTGGAACCATCCCGTATACAGGTGAAAATTGTGCGCGCAATGGTAAGGAAGTGATGTGGAACGTGCCATCTCCAAGATTTTCTATGTAACTGCTCTCGAACCTCTCCGCACAGACCACATATGCACCCGCCAGTTCCTCCGGCAGAAATGATTCTTCAAAAGTGGCGTTGGCATAGTGGGTGAAGGTTTTGAATCTCGCCCGGATAGAGTTGATCTGATCAATAAGAATATCCCGCGGGTGCCCGACATACTTCTTGCCTTGCACATAATGACTCATCACAGGATCAACCCGTCCATCTTTGTTATAGTCGGAGGCGTAAATGCACAAGGGCTCTTCTTTGGTTGCACGGTAATGGCTATTCAAGCCAAGATTTCCCGCCAGATAGTCTGTGTCACCATCGTTATCGAAATCTCCGCCTGCCAGGCTATTCCACCACCCTGATGTCGCCGTCAGTTCGTCCGGTTCCAGAATGAATTTTCCGCGCTGGTTGCGGTAAAATTTCAGCGGCATAAATTCTCCGGTTACCAGCAGGTCCATCCAGCCATCGTTATTATAGTCAGTCCATAACGCTGCGCACACCATTCCCGGATTCTGTAATAGGGCATCGGCCATGTCGGTAAATCGGACTTCATCACCTTTACTGTCATTTCTCAGCAGAAAGCTGCGGATCGGCAAGGGGTAAGCACCCGGAGCAACTCTTCCGCCAACAAAAAGGTCGAGGTCACCATCGCGGTCATAATCGGCTGCCACCACACACGATTTGCTTTGGCGCATAGACGGCAACGCCCCGGCCACTGGTTGAAAGTTACCCGTCCCGTCGTTCAGGTATAAGTGATCCTGATAAAGTTCGGAATCTTTTTTATGTTCGGAACTTCCGCTCACGACATACAGGTCCAGATCTTTATCGCGGTCAGCATCGAAGAACAAAACACCCAGCTGCTCGGAAAGGCTATCGATTCCTGGGGTAGCTTGTCTTTTGAATTTTCCATTTCGCATTTGAATAAACAGGGCTCCGGAGGAGCCTGCTCCGCCCCCTACATAGAAATCTTCGAAACCATCACCATCCACATCTCCTACTGCTACGCCCGGGCCGTTGCGCGAATGCATGTGCGGCAAGATCGGCTGCATCTTAAAATCAACAAAAGTATTTTCGTGATGCGTATAGGCTATTCCAACATCCGCTGTTAATTCGCTGAAGAATGGTTTGACTTTCACCTGCTCCGGCCTGACAGGCGCCGCTGATGACGCGCGGTAGTCGACTTTTAAAACCTGGTTGGCCCTGACATCGCGGATCAATTGATACTGGCCGTCAGGCCAGAAGATTTCAAGGCTGTCTATTTCAGTAAGCGAACCTAGGCCGAAATGGATGAAGGGCTCCACCGAAGAAAGGTATCCCCGGACCGGTGTGTAGTACTGATATTGAAGTTTTCCCTCGTGCCTGATCAAGGCCTTTGTCCCCAATCCCTCCCTGTTTGGCGGTGGGCCCAGTAATGAAATCCGCAGATAATTTGAGCCTGGCGCTGCTGGCTGTTCGCGCCGCGTACACTCCATGACAGAAGCTTCCCCGTCGATGTTGTTGACGACCAGATCGAGGTCACCATCGTTATCCAGGTCTGCATACGCGGCCCCATTCGAAAACGTTGGATCAGACATTCCCCAGGAGATGGTTTCGTCACTGAAAGTGAGGTCGCCCTTGTTCCTGTAGATATAGTTCGGGACTTTGATCCCGGGAAGCTCATTCAGAAGTTTTTGTCTTTCCCTGGCACTTGCCGCGTCCAAACCCATAGACTGGTTTTTGTCGCCGTAAACTATAAAGTCCAGGTTGGTAATATCTTTGCCGTATCCGTTGGTGATGAACAGATCTTTCAGACCGTCATTGTCATAGTCTGCAAACAGCGCGCTCCAGCTCCACTCCGTAGCCTCAACGCCTGCCAGCTGCCCGATTTCACTGAAGGTGTTGTTTCCATTATTCAACTGCAGGGTATTGCGGATGTATTGAGGCTCGTATCCGTTTTTGATGCCATTTTGAAATTCATCATAGGTATTTCCGCGGGGGGTTAATTTCCAGCGCTTGTTGTCTTCCGGAAGCATGTCCAGCACGAAGATGTCAACTTTTCCATCGTTGTTATAATCCGCCACGTCGGTGCCCATCCCATTGAAAGTCTGATGTTTCAGGTAGTCGCGTATTCGGTTGGTGAAGGTGCCATCCTGGTTGTTGATGTAGAGAAGATCATTTGTAATGAAGTCGTTTGATACATAGACATCCGGCCAGCCATCCTCGTTGATATCCGCGATCTCCACGCCGAGACCGAATCCTTCGATCAGTATGCCGGCCTCACGTGAGACATCTGTGAACGTGAGGTCGCCATTGTTCCGGAATAGTTTGTCGGTTGAATAAGCTTCTCCATCCACCGATTTTGGTTTGGAAGCATTCCGGTGGTAATCAACGAATGAATTTCGCAACAAATACATATCAAGATCTCCGTCCCGGTCATAATCAAAGAAGGTGCTTTGTATTCCATAACCTGTGTCTGCCAAGCCGTAATCTCCGGCGGATTCGGTAAAAGTCCCGTCGCGATTGTTGATGAACAGCAGGTCTGCCCTGTCTCCTTCGGGTGTGTTCCGGTTTCCGCCTACAGAGACAAATATATCTGTGAAGCCATCCTGGTTGATGTCGGCCATGGCCGCACCATTTGCCCAGTTGGAGGTGCCGACCTGTGCCTTTTCTGTAACATCTTCAAATTTAAAGTTGCCTTTATTTATATAGAGCCTGCTTGAAACCATGTTGCCAGTGAAGTATACATCCTGAAGACCATCGTTATTAATGTCTCCGATGGCCACCCCGCCCCCGTTGTACATGTATTCAAAATCCAGAACCGAAAGTGTGTCGCTGTATGTGATCGTATTGGAAAAACGGATACCCGTGCTTTCTGATCCTAATGACCGGAAGAGGGTTTCCGGTTGATGGGTGCACTGAAACAGAATTGCTGAAAATAATACTGCACCGAACAGGCCACATGACTTCTCCGGATATTTTATATTTTCTATGGCGCATTTCATCGGGACATCCATAATCATTTCTTAATGCGATAGGATTTCACCGGTCGGCCCGTCTCCGTGACCAGGAGGTTCACGGCGTCACCCGTGGAAATGATTTCAAGGTCCCTGACGTCCCCATCGGTATTCAGGCCACTTTGTTGCTGCGGGAGGAATGTGAATTGTCCTTTCCCATCGTTAATAAAAACGAATCCCCTGTTGGCATCGGTCTTCCCAATGCGAACCCGGCCGTACGTTTCATTGCCTCCCATGATCACGTCCTGATCGCCATCCTGGTCGACATCCATGGTCTCGATTGCATGAACGGGTGAGAATTGCGCCTGGATTGGTAAGTCCTTCCTCGTAAAATGCTTTCCAGTGTTCTCGAAATAAGATGTGGCGAGATCGCTGGCACGAAGGGTTTTTGCGTTTTTCAATTCTTCTGCCGTAAATATCTTGTCCAGCGTTTCATTCGAATACGATATATAATCCGGGTACCGTTGCTTAAGGAAAGGTACCTGACCAAGCGCCTCATCACGGCTTGCATACGGATACGACTGTTGATTGATATAGTAACAGAAGAAAGGGTCAATCTGACCATCCTTGTCAAAATCTTTATACACCAGCGTGGCAGGCTGACTTTCGGATACTTTAAACTGGCTGTTAAAGCCATAGTTCCCGACGATCAGATCCTGATCCCCGTCCCCATCAAGGTCCTCCGCAGCGATACAATTCCACCACCCCGCGGATGTTGCGGGGAACCAGACGTCTGATGCGTCGGCATACCTGCCGCCCTCATTGATGAAGGCTTTGAGTGACGTCCATTCGCCGGCAACGACCAGATCCATGTTACCATCACCGTTTAAATCCGTGGCCACAGCATCGCAGATCATTCCCGCTTCTTCAAGACCGGGAGCGGTTTGTTTTATTTTTTCCGAAAACTTTCCGCTTCCGTTATTTATTAAGAACATGCTTTGAGCGGTTTGCGGATATTCGCCAGGGACAAAACGGGTACCCACGAACAGATCAAGATCTTTGTCACCGTCTGCATCCAGTGCCGATACGCAGGAGCCCGCCAATGTTTCGGGTGGAACGGCATCGTTCACACGCTTGAAATTTCCTTTGCCATCATTTACATACAGCCTGTCCTGCAGCATCGGATGTTTTTTGTCAAAGAGGTAGCCCCCGCTTACAACATAGAGGTCGAGGTCGCCATCGCCATCGCAGTCAAAGAACACGGCATCTTCATCCTGATGTTCCTTGTCTTTTTCAAATGATTCGTTCCTTATTGATTTGAACGATCCATTCCGTGACTGAAGGAATAACGCACCTGGCTGGTGGCGGGCACCACATAAATACAAGTCTTCCAGGCCATCCATGTTGACATCCCCTTTCGCCATCTTCGGCCCCGAGTAAGAATATATTTTGGGAAGCAACAGCTGTCGCTTAAAATCTATGGTGTCGACGGGACTATGCTCCCACTTCAATAAGTTATTTTCATGAAACAGGATTTTGGATTTCTGATCGAACACATAATCCTGGCGCGCATCCGCATGTGACGGGGTAATGGTTTGGTTGGTGTGGAGCGCCGAGATCAACTGCGTTTTGTGGTCGGGCCATAGGATACGGACAGAATCAACCATACGCAACCCCCGTGTTCCGAAGATCAGCGGACCATACATGGAGGACTGAAATCCTCTCACAGGATAAAATTCCTGATATTGCATTTTTTCACCGGCATACACGAAGAACTTTGTGCCAACGATGCCGATATCGGGATTCTGTTTTCTTAAATCCACTTTAAGGAAGAATGCGTCAGGCTTTGAATTGTTTTCGTTCCTGTAGACGACAGCTCTTTCATTCAGAGCATTGATCACCAGATCCGGATCTCCATCGTTATCAAGGTCGGCATGCGCCGCTCCGTTGGATTTGAAGGTGCGGTTGATCCCCCATTCGGCCGTTGTTTTTGCGAAGGTAAGGTTGCCGTTGTTCCTGAAGAGGAAGTTTCCCACCTGTATGGAAGGCATCTGATCAATGATTTCCTGCAGATCGGGCGGCGTTCCTGTCTGACGTGCTTTGATCTTTTCGTCCATGGTGAATTTCAGGAACTGCATGTTGGTGTAATCCTTTTCATAGCCATTTGAGACGAAAAGATCTTTCCACCCATCGCCATCAAAATCCGCGAACAGCGCTGCCCAGCTCCAGTCAGTATTGGAAATGCCCATCAGCTGCCCGATCTCCGAGAAGGTGCCATTGCCATTATTGAGTTGCAGCATATTGCGCATAGACTGATGGTGAAATCCTCCTTTTATCAGGAGCCTGTATTTGTCATAGTGATCATCACCGGAGGAAAGTTTGATCCTTTCATTCGTTTCGGGCAGCATATCCAGCGTGAATATATCCGGCAAGGCGTCGTTATTGACATCTGCAATGTCAGAGCCCATGGAGAACAATGAGACGTGACCCATCGCCTCCCGTACGGCGTTCCTGAAAGTTCCGTCCTGGTTGTTGATGTATAGGTAATCTTCCTCATTGAAGTCATTTGAGATGTAAAGGTCCGGCCATCCATCCGAATTGATATCGGATACGGCAATGCCCAATCCAAAGCTCAGAACGTTATTGATGATCCCGGCGCCTTCGGAGACATCTGTAAATTTTCCTCCGTTATTTTGATATAGTTTGCTTTGAAATTTTACCGCTTTTCTTCTCTTGTTGTTTACAAGCATGTTGTTGAAGCCTGCAAACCGCGGAAGAGAATGGTTCAGGGTGAACAGGTCGGGATCTCCGTCGTTGTCATAATCAAAGAAGGCCGCCTGCGTCGAGTAGGAATTATCCGCTATGCCGAAGCGTTCCGCGGCTTCGGTGAATGTCAGATCACCGTTGTTGAGGAAAAGCAGATTGGTGCGCAGCGTTGAGTCTGCCATGGCGGAACGGCAGACATAAATATCGAGCCAGCCATCGAGGTTGATGTCCGCCATCGACACACCTGTTTTCCAGCCACTGGTCGCTCCTACGCCTGCTTTTTCTGTGATGTCCTCGAAAATAAAATTCCCTTTATTCAAATACAGTTTGTTGGAGACCTGGTTTCCCGAAAAATAGATATCGTCCAGTCCATCGTTGTTAATGTCGCCAGTAGCCACGCCGCCGCCATTAAAATAATAGGGATAGTTCAGTATATTATTTTTGCCGTCCTGCATGACCGTATTCTCGAAGTTGATGTTTGTTTCACCGGAGAGGACTTCTTTGAACAATGCATTTCCCGGCGTTTCACCCACTTCTTTCTCTTTACAGGAAGTAATTGAAAAAGCTACAGCGAGTGACATGATCAATAGTTTGGATCTGAAGGCAGATTCGAATACACAAACCGTCAATTCCATCAGGGATCTCATGTCGGAAAAATTTCTGTTAGAATGATGTGCCTTGTTCACGTGGTCATCATCACCGTAACCATTAAAAAAGGGTTAGTGAAATATACTAACCCTTTTGCTCCCCTTCAACAGATTGCGGGGAAACTGTAAAGCCAACTTAGTTTTTGTCCCACCAGAGTGGCGTGGTAATTTTGTCACCGCCCGGACCAATGAGCGGAACCGCTTTTTCAACCTCCAGGCCATTGGTTTGTTTTTCAGAAAGCATGAAATTGATCCTCCTGATACTTTGTGTTTTCGGATCGGTAAGGTCAGGGTTGTCAGAATTTGCCACAGGGTAAAGTTTGAACCCGCTGCGCCGGATGTCGGCCCATGCTTCCGTGCCATCAGGATACAATGCGAGCCATTTTTGAAGGGTGATCTGTCGTTGCTGAATGGCGGGGTCCGTGCTGAACAGCACGGGTACATCGGAAAGCGCAGGCTGGTTAAGTGCATCCATTGGTGGAATGGGAGTATCGGTGCTGTTTATATACGCTGTTATGACAGCATCATCCGTTATTCCCCATTGATTCATGGAGGCTTTTATGCCCGCCTCGTAGTATTCTTTGGCAGAACCGCCTCCCATATTCCAGTTCAGGAGTGCACCTTCCGCGCGTAGGAACCAGGCTTCGGCAGCTGCCATGACATTTGAAGAGACGGCCAGGCCGGAGGGATAATCTTTTCCGAGGAAATTGATATTCGAACTGGCGCTGTTCCAGCGGGCACCATGACGCGAGTTTGCATCGGCCTTGTTTAAGTCAAGCGCCATTTGCCCTGAAGAAAGCCCGTTCGGCATTCCATTATATTCCAAGGGATGGGCAAGGTCGTCAGGATTATATTTCCCACCATTTGCTTCCTCATTTGCCGTGATGCTGTTGAGTGTCGGATTGAAGTAGACCTCCATACGCGGATCGTCATAGCCTTTCAGCACGGACTCCATGGCGGAACTCATCCTGAATTCATTCCAATCCATTACCGACAGCCCGTTGATATCCCCGTTCACATTGCTCTTGAGGATCAATGCGTCGTCGTCGGGACTTGTCGTCATGACCCCCGAAGCGACGGCTGCTTCCCCTTCGGATTTTGCGCGGTTAGGGTCTACTTTCGAAATCCGGACCGCCAGTCGAAGCCGGAGTGTATTGGCGAATTTTATCCATTTGCTCACATCGCCCCCGTAGATCAGGTCAAAATCACCGAAGGGGGATTCACCTGCCTTGCCTTCCAGCACCGTTATCGCGCGATCGAGTCTCTTGAAGAAGTCGTCATAAATAAGGTCCTGGGGATCGTATGGTACACCGGTGGTAGGCTGCCCTACCTGGAAATACGGTATAGGTCCCCATGTATCGGTAACCCGGTGAAACGCTACAACCCACCAGATATCTGCTAATGCGTATTCGGCAGAAGCGGGATCCGATTTTTCCTGAATGGTCAGCAACTGCGGCATCACCGTGGTATACAAAGGACTCCATAAACTTCCTATCCAGTCCATCCGGATGACCAGCCGGTCAGAAGGGAAGTACGTAGTGCTGTTTGAAAAATACTGTGCGTATTGGTCGTGAAAGAGGTTCTGCGCCACCTGATATGACCATCCGCTATTGGTGCCAAACTGTTCCGCCTTTGAAAAAAGAAACGGTAGCTGCGATGTCTCCAGGTTGGCCAGTGCATTCTTGTTGGTGTTGATATCATCAAACTTATCGGTACACGAAATAACAAGAACGATGAGGCAAAGAAGGCCGGCCATCCCGTGTAATCTTATAAAGTTTTTTATTTTTTCCATAGCTGAATCGTTATGAATTGAAAGCAGTTTTAAAAACTTAGAAAGTAAGTTGAAGATTCAAACCAATACTTCTGGTCGAGGGTGAAGTTCCGTAAGATACACCCTGCCAGTTGCTGTTGCCGAGGGACATGTCAGGATCGAAAGACATCTTACGTTTCCCGATACCAGGGATGTCCAGTAACGACTTGCCCCTGTACAACCAGAATACATTTCGCGCAACGAACGAGAGCCTGGCGGTTTTGATAAAGAATGACGACGACATGGGTATGCTATATCCAACGGAAATTTCCCGCAACCTGAAATTCGTCGCGTCATAAGCGAAAAACTCTGCTGATCCATAACGACCTCCGGAAGCCGTGGTCCAGAAATCCTGCGCAGAGATGGTTGCACTTACCGGGTTGCCTTCCGTATCCACGCCGCCGAGGTTCCAGCCACCCTCCCTGAATTTCTCCGTCACTTCCGGTACACCGTTGTAGGAAAGTAGTTGCTCTGTACCGTCTACAATCACGCCGCCGATACGCCCATCGATCAAAACCCTCACGTAAAAGTTCTTAAAGTTCAATACGTTGGATAGCCCCAAGGTTGCCTTTGGATTAAAAGTGCCAATGTCCATCAGGGAATCGGCGGTTAAGCTCGACAGCGGCTTACCGTCATCGGTGACCAGGTATTGTCCACTTTCATTTTTCATCCATTTAAAACCCAGCATATCTCCATAGCTTCCTCCCTCCTTGACAATGGGAGTGGCCGACCGGCTAAATCCTTCCAGGTTAAATGACTTCACCGTTTCTGTTAACTCGATCACCTTGTTTCGGTTCATGCCCAGGTTAAAGTCAATGTCCCACGAAAAATCGCCTGATCTTACCGGCGTGGCGTTGAGTACCAATTCGACACCTGTATTCTGAACATTCCCTGCATTGATGTATTGATCGTAGAATCCGGTACCCGGCGGGGTATTCACGCGCAGTAACTGGTTAAAGGAATTACTCTTGTACCAGGTCACCTGCAGCCCCAACCTGTTTTCCATGAATTTTGCGTCCAGACCGAATTCGAGATTCTTGACGATCTCGGGCTTAAGATCGGGAATCGCACGTGTGGTGCTTCGTGAAATATATCCATGGCCCGCCCCCTGTTCGTAGACAAAGGTATTGAAGCGAATCTGCGGTACGCCGCCATTACCCACTTCAGCATAGTTTCCACTCACTTTCAGGAAAGAAAGCGCCGGGGGAACCGTAAAGAGGTCAGATAAAATGGCTGATAGGCCCACCGATGGGTAGGCAAACGAATACGGGGAAGGTAGCCTGGAATCCCAGTCATTGCGCAAGCTGGCATCCAGAAAAATTGATTCTTTAAAGGCAAAGTTCACCTGGCCAAAAAGCGAATGGATCCGTGTTTGCGTAGAGGATTCCGACATGCCCGGATTGCTTGCGAAATTCAGACTGAAAACGTTGGCAACATTCAGTCCGTTGGCATTGCTGTTGAGACTCCTGTATTTGTTATCCTGCAAAATTCCCCCAACGCGATAATCGATTTTGAGATTGTCCCCGATCTGGTTGCTGCCGTCCAACATTAAATCGAACCACTTCTGCTCAACATCGATATTCGTTTTGAAGTAAGCGCCTCCGCCCGTAGGCGGATATCCAAGCGTGCCCTGATAATTGATGTTCTCCAACTCGTCTGCGATCTTGTCAATGTTGGCCCTTCCATTTAAATGGAGCCAGTCGGTAATGTCATATTTTGCAGAAACAAATCCCATGATCCTGGCGCGGTCCTCGTTATTCTCTGACCGGTTGATCCGCCAATACGGATTCTGATACAACGCCGGGTTGATCACAGGATAAGGGGCGGGCTCAGGCACACCCAGGGCGTCGAGCACTTCGAAATTCTTGGCATCATCAAGGCTTACATTCCTCGGAATTTGAAACAGCTCCATCAACGGCCCGGCTTCACCAGTCTGGTATTTACTGTCTATTTTCTGCGCGAGATAGGTGATCTTTGCGTCCGTAGAGAACCGGTCGCTCACCTGGTTGGTCAACCTTAAGTTGAAGGTGTGACGGTCCATGTCATTCCGCGGCATAATTCCCTGTAAAGCATTATTGGTATAGGACAGATACGTCTGCATTTTTTCTGATCCACCGGAAACACCAATGGAATTATTAAGACTTATTCCCGTCCTGTAAAAATCCCGGATGTTGTCTTTCTGTGCACTGTAAGTCCGCGGTTCGCCCATGTAACCGGTGAAGCTCTGCCCATCCAGTCTCGGACCCCAGTTCTCACCGGAAGTATTGATGAGTACCCCTGAGTTCCCCTGACCATAACTGTTTTGTATCGCCGGATAAACGAAGGGCCGCTCTGCCGTAGCACCGGAATTGATTGAAACTGAAATTCTGTCTTTTGTACCCTTTTTTGTCGTGATGACGATCACACCGTTTCCGGCCTGACTTCCATAGAGCGCGGCGGCGGAAGCGCCTCTTAAGATGGTCATTGATTCAATGTCGTCAGGATTGATGCTGGAAGCGCCATCGGTTCCCTGAAGACCTCCAAAGTCACTGGTGATGGTTCCGTTCGTACCGTTCGTGATCGGTACACCATCGACCACGATCAATGCGTTATTGCTACCCTGTATCGACTTGTTTCCGCGTAAAACTATTCTCGCGCCGCTTCCCGGACCTCCCGAAGCCTGGGTGATCAAAGCATTGGCGATCTTCCCCTGAAGTGAATTCAGCACGTTGTTGGCATCCCGCACCTCAGTCAACTGCGAAGGTTTTACGGTCTGGGTGGCATACACCAGGGTCTTTGTTTCCCGCGGAATACCCAACGCTGTGACCACCACCTCACTCAACTGTGTGGCATCATCCTGCATGACTACATTAATATTTGACCGGTTTCCCACCACGACCTCCTGCGTGATAAATCCGATAAATGAAAATACCAGGACACTGGTTTCGTCGGGAACAGTGATGGTATACCTCCCATCGGAGTCTGTCGTGAGACCCGTGGTTGTTCCCTTGACCAACACAGACACACCCGGCAGTGCAGCGCCATCGGTGCTGGTAGTGACTCTTCCCGAAACAGTTTGGGCAATGGCCAACACGCTGGCCAGCAGAAAAAAGGCAACGGCTGATAGAAATTTTTTCATATGATGGGCTTTAGGCTGATAAACGAATACACGGGCATTGATGAACAATACCCTTCACGTGCTAATTCCTGGAAATCTTATCAACAACTTCTGGCTGTGCGGTAACGACGATGTGTTGGAAACGGTAAACTGGATTTGCTACGGGGATGGCGGAATTGACATCACTGTTAGCAGGAATTGCGAGTAACAAATCCAATGACAATAATCCAAAGAGGAGGATCAGCAAATTCACCGGTTTCATGGGGGGCAAATCAAAATCCTTAAGGAAGATAAGAAAAAAATAAATGGAAGGTAGGTTTTGTAATCTTTTATTTTCACGGACTCCGCCAATTGCTTTTATGTTCGTTGGGGATCGCACAACTATCCTGTGCCGGAGAAACAGTCCATGCATATATCAGATCAATAGCGTTAGGGTAATGTTTTTTTAATGCCCTTGTCTATATTGCGCCCCCAAGTGTTTAAACCCAATTGAATGTTGTACCGGATATCTTTCTTCGCCAGTCTCCTTTCCATTCTCTTTCTCGGTTCATGTAAGGACCAAGGTCCAAAACGCATACTGATCATCAATGAAAAGGCCGCTTCATCGGAGGGCCTGACGGTGGAAGAAATACTCCGTCAATGCAGCAGCAAGGACATCCTGGCGGATACTACCTTTTCCTACCTTTACCTGTCAGAAGATTCCCTGAAGAACTACCACGCGGTCATTCTCAACGGCGTGTCTCCCGATAAACTCAATTATCGGCAGCAGAACGATCTTGAGCGGTTTGTTCAGGCAGGTGCGGGTGTTCTCGTATTTGACGCCTATCAGGATACTGTTCTGAACTGGCCGTGGTATAAAACCCTGACCGCGGAACGGGTATCCGGCCAGGCGGAAACCTGGAAGGGTAAGTATGACGGCGGCCATGTTTATTTTGCAAAACTCGATTCCAAAACCCGGGATGAGGTCGCCGAAACCATCAACGAAGCCCTTGATTTCTCCATCAATGGAATCCCTGATTATTCCACAGCCAGGACCGAACGCGCTCCGGAGGAAAACAGGTTCGTCATGGAAGTACTCGATACGTACATGTACGAGCCAATGGAGATGGTGATTTTCAAAGACGGCAGGGTACTTTATCTGGAACGCCGCGGTGATGTGAAGTTGTACAATCCTATGGACAAAAAAACCAAAACCATCGCCACGTTTGATGTGAGCATCACCGGCAACTATGAAGATGGTATGCTGGGCGTTGCACTGGATCCGGATTACGATGAAAACCACTGGATCTATATTAACTACTCCCCCGCCGGAGATATCCCGAAACAGAATGTATCAAGGTTCGAAATGATTGGCGACAGCCTCATCCTTGCTTCCGAGAAGATCGTTCTGGAAATTCCAACACAAAGAGAAACTTGTTGTCACTCCGGTGGACACCTGGAATTTGGTCCGAACGGGGATCTGTACATCTCTACCGGCGACAACACGAGTTCCAAGGAATCAGATGGCTTCTCCCCCATCGACGAGCGTCCGGGAAGGGCCCCTTTCGACGCACAGAAATCGTCCGGAAACACGCATGATCTCCGGGGAAAAATTCTGCGCATCCATCCCGAACCCGATGGCACTTACACCGTTCCCGATGGAAATCTTTTTCCGAAAGATGGCTCCCGGGGCAAGCCGGAGATCTACGTAATGGGTACGCGCAATGCCTTCCGCTTTACCATCGATGACCACAACGGGTTCGTTTACTGGGGAGATGTTGGCCCCGATGGAGGCATCACCAACGAACGCGGGCCCGAGAGCCACGATGAATTCAATCAGGCCCGTACACCGGGAAATTACGGCTGGCCCTACTTCGTCGCAGATAATAAAGCCTACGCCGACTTTGATTTTGCTACCAATAAGGTCGGACCGAGATTCAATCCGGATGAGCCTGAGAATACTTCGCCGAATAACACCGGTTCAAAAATCCTTCCGCCCGCACAGAAACCAATGATCTGGTACCCTTACGGGGAATCCAAAGAGTTCCCGCTCCTCGGTAAAGGTTCACGCAGTGCCATGAGTGGTCCTGTTTACTACTATGATGATTTCAAGAATGCAAAGACACGCTTCCCGAAATATTTCGATGGAAAACTTTTCATCTACGAATGGGCGCGCAGCTGGGTGAAGGTAGTTTCCTTCGATGAGGATGTTAACCTCGCGAGGATCGAGCCCTTTCTTCCCGGGCAGGAATGGTACAAGCCCATCGACATGAAATTCGGGCCCGATGGCGCGCTGTATGTGCTGCAATACGGTGCGAATTATTTTGAGCACAACCCCGATTCACGCCTGGTAAAAATCACTTACGTGGAAGGAAACCGCGAGCCGAAAGCCGAACTGATGGCCGACAAGACGGTAGGCACGGTACCCCTGACGGTTACGCTGTCAGCGGAGAAATCCTTCGATTTTGATCGCAATGATGAACTCCAGTACACCTGGGACACGGGCAATGGCGGAAATGAAAATAGCCAGGGCAAGAAGATCACCGTCACTTACGATAAACCTGGAATCTATAAGCCTTCTGTAACGGTTAAAGATAAAGAAGGCAAAACGGCCTCTGCTGCCGTTGAGATACGCGCCGGCAACGAACCGCCACAAATATCGATTGAACTGAATGGTACAAACCGGTCATTCTATTCCAGTCAGGGAAGAATCGATTACGCAGTGACGGTAAACGATCTTGAAGATGGCTCTTTGGAAAACGGTATCGATCCTTCCGCCATCTTCCTGTCTTTCGATTATCTGAAAGAGGGGAAAGACCTTGCGCTGCTCGCCTCCAATGCGCAAATGGCGGGTGATATCACCACGCTGCGTGGGAAGACTGCCATTGCCAACAGCGATTGCAAAACCTGCCACACGATCGCAGATAAATCGATCGGTCCCAGCTACATGGAAGTTGCGCAGCGGTACGACGGGAAAAATGCCGGAAAAATGCTGGCCTCCAAGATCATTAAAGGTGGCAATGGAAACTGGGGTAAAAACATGATGGCAGCCCATCCCCAGCATTCAGAAGAAGAAGCCGCCGAGATGGTGAAATACATCCTGTCTTTAACCGATCCTCAAAGGAAGCCTTTACCGTTAAAGGGCTCCGTATCGACACGCGAACATATGAAAGGGAATACAACAGGTTTCTATGTTTTGCGCGCAAACTATACGGACAAGGGAAGTCCGGCGACGGGGACCCTGACAGGCAGCAGCATGGTTACACTCCGCCATCCGAAGGTAGAGGCTGAAGATGCTGATATGAATCACAATGTCAGTACCAGACACATCGATGGAACGGATATGACATTTCTCGCCAACATCCAGGACGGTTCGCATATTGGGTTTAAGAATATCGATCTCACTGGTATCCGCGACATACATTTCAAGGCAAGCACACGGCAGAAAGGAAGCGTGATTGAAGTAAGAGCGGGAAGCGCCGGTGGCACATTGCTTGGAACTGCGGAGGTGCCCCAGGTGGAAAAATTGAGCGACCCGGTAAAGCCCGCAAAAGCAACGCTTCAGCAAAATGGAGAACAAACTGACCTCTATTTTATCTTCCGGAATACAGAAGGGAAAAAAGAAGATATCCTCTTCCTCGATTGGATATTTTTTGACAATGGAACGAAGGTGCCCTAGGTTTGTTGTTGGTTGATTGCTTGTTAGCTATTGGATTTTGAGAACATGAGTAGTCGCCTTAGCCTGGTGAACGGTAAAGTCAAGCATAAAATTTACTAACAGTGAACAGGATCATCATAGTCGGGATAATATTGGTCCTTCATTGCGGCGGAATGACACTGGCGCAAAAGGGACCGATCGATGCAAAAGCTACACCGGAGACAAAAGCTTTGTTCAGGAGCCTGAAGAAGCTTTCACGGAAACATTCCCTTTTCGGGCACCAGCATGCGACTGAATATGGCCGCGGCTGGTTTAACGAACCCGACCGTTCGGATGTAAAGTCCGTTACCGGATCGCATCCTGCCGTGATCGGTGTGGACTTCAGTGGATTTTCGGGCCGTTCCCCGGAGGAGATTGAAAGATCGAAGGATCGTCTGCGAAAGAATGTGGTGGATACCTATCACCGCGGAGGCATTACAACCATCGCGTGGCATTTCTCAAATCCCGTGTCGCGGGGTGGATTTTACTGGGTGGATTCCCTTTCGTTACCCGCGGTGAAATACATTACTCCCGGCGGAGAGGCGCATGAAAAATACAAAGAAATACTCCGGGGTGTGGGGGATTGGGCGCACAGCATCAAGGGCGCGAACGGCGAGGCCGTGCCCGTCATCTTTCGTCCTTATCACGAGTTTGATGGTGGCTGGTTCTGGTGGGGAGCAACGCACTGCACGCCGCAAGAATTTAAATCGCTTTGGCGCTTTACGGTGTCCTATTTGAGAGATAGCCTTGATGTTCATAATTTTCTGTATGCTTTTTCTCCCGACAATAAATTCCTGACCGAAGAAAAATTCCTCGAACGTTATCCCGGCGACGCGTGGGTTGACATGGTGGGGATGGACAACTATGGGGATATGGGCCGCAACGGCAGATATTCCCTGGATACGGCCGCACTGAAACTGAAGATTGTTTCCGATTATGCACGAAAGGCCGGAAAACTTGCGGCCTTCACGGAAACGGGCCTCGAATCCATTCCGAATACGACATGGTGGACCGAAAGTCTGCTGAAGGTGATGAAGCAACGCGGCGTACGCCTTGCCTACGTACTCGTTTGGAGGAATGACGCCCGCAGCGAAACCCATTATTATGCTCCCCATCCCGGCCACCCCAGCGTTCCCGATTTCATGAAGTTTTTCAACGATCCCTATACCTTGTTCGAGCAGGACCTGAAGCATGTGTATGGGAAGAGAAAGGAACGTTAAAGGAAAACTATGCGTTGCGGCGCCGGGATAAGTAGCCATATTGAATTAACGGCAGGGTGCAGTGACCCGCGATCGTGCTAACGCACCGACGCCCTCAACGCCACTCCCCCCGGATAAGGATACACACTCCACACCAGGACATCTTTTCTCCTCACGGTTCTGAACCGGTTTACCTGTAGTCTCTTGATCGCCGTGTCGGCGCAGAACCAGGCGAGCATGCCGCCGAAACCAACGTCGGATATCCAATGCGAGTCGGAATACATGCGTCCCACGGCAGTGGTACCTGCCAGCGAATAAAATAAGATCTTCAGTGGAACATTTTCGACGCGTTTGGCCATCACGAGGCTGATTCCAAAGGCAATCGAACTGTGCCCGGATGGAAACGAATGCCAGGCGGGTGAATCATCAAAGGGTCTGAATTCAAGATTGTTCATTCCCGGTGCAGGCCTGCCCCGGCCCGCCGCATTTTTTAACAGGCCCATCAACGACCCGCTCGTGAGCAAAGTGGTTCCAAGAATCAGCCCGGTCTCCTTTGCCCACTCATTCTTAAAGATCATTCCCCCGAGGTAAAACCCGCCGGTAAAAGCCATTGCCGCATACGGCTTCCCGTAATGATAACCCACGCGCTCAAGACCATCCATAAACTGACCGTCCTGCTTTTGCCAGAAATCCCGGACAGGCTGATCCAAAAATGTCAGCGCCGTGGTGCCGGCTACCAGCCCGCCCAGCACAAGCCAGTCTTTTTGCTTCCACCGCGCGGGTGCGGTATAGGTGTGAAGTACAGCGTCGCCAAAGCGTAATACATCAGGTCTGAACTCAAGATCCTGCTGCTGGCCGGATACCACAATAGGCAATACCAGGAGAAAGGTACAGGCAAATTTTGTCGCCCGGGAGCGAAGTGTATTGATCATAGGTTAGTCGATCATATTGTAAAAAGGGCGGCCCGGTTTCAGCTATTCAAGCGGATCTGGCAATCCCCAACGCTACCGAATAAATTTTATTATTTGATGACGAACGGATGACGCCTGCGATTTTGCGAAGTCCTTTTATAAAATTAAGTTGAATTCGGCAGGAAATAAAATCGATCTGCGCGGAAAAATTACATCCTGCAATACTTGACTTTATCAGTTAATTATTTGAATACCAAATAGTTATTAATTCATCTCAGGAACCCTTCATCCGTATTTCCCCCTTCAACCCGCAACCAACCTGTATCAGACCTGCATTCAACCTGCCTTCAACCCGTCATTTAACATGCCTTCAACCAACAAGTCCTTTCCTTTTTTACCAGAGGTAAGCCCGATATTCCATTTTTTCATTTACTTGCGAAATTGGTTTTATCGTTTCACGAATTCCCGCGTGATTGACCGGATCGGGCACCCGGGAATGAAAAGAATTTTCAATTAACAAGGATGAAAAAACAGACAGACACACCATTATCGAGTAGTAGTCGCAGAGACTTCATTAAGAAATCAGCCATGGCCATCGGAGCCTTTTACATTGTACCGCGCCACGTGCTCGGAGGTAAAGGGTATCTCGCTCCCAGTGACAGCCTGACCAAAGGAATTATTGGTGTAGGGGGAATGGGCCGCGGACACATACCCTATGAGGGTACGAAGGTCGTGGCAGTGTGCGATGCAGATACGCAGCACCTGAAACAAGCGATGGATATGATAGGCGCAGGTGTGCGTGGATACTCAGATTTCCGCGAATTGATCGCGCAACCTGATGTAGACATCGTGCACATCGCAACGCCTCCCCACTGGCACGGCATCATGTCGGTAATGGCGGCGCAGGCCGGAAAAGATGTGTGGTGTGAGAAGCCAATGACCAGAACCATTGGTGAAGGAAAGCGCGTAGTCGAAGCGATGGAACAGTACGGTCGGATGTTCAGACTGAATACCTGGTTCAGATTTCACGACAACTTCTATGGCATGGGTACCACTGTGAAGCCCATCAAGAAAGTAGTTGACAGCGGCATACTCGGATGGCCGTTGAAGGTGACCATCAGTGGCGTAACAGGATTCAACTGGAAATTCTACTGGGTAGGAAAAACCAACCTTCCGCCCATGGAGGTTCCGAAAAACCTGGACTACGACATGTGGCTCGGTCCCGCACAATATAAACCTTACAACCCGCACCGCGTACACACCAACTTCAGGGGCTATTGGGATTATGACGGTGGCGGTCTTGGCGACATGGGTCAGCACTATATTGACCCTGTTCAGTATTTCCTTGGAAAAGACGACACGTCCCCTGTCCGCGTGGATGTAGATGCGCCGCAGCAGCATGATGACGCTGTGGGTACCTGGCGCCGTATCGAATTCACCTATGCCGATGGTTGCAAGATCATACTTGACGGTGAGAACAAAGACGTGAATGCACCCTACATTGAAGGACCCAAGGGCAAAATATACCGTGGGTTCAAATCGGACATCCCGAATATCTTGAAAGTAATTGACGCGATGCCGGACCCGGATCCACAGGTTCCGAAATTTACCCAGTCGGTTTTGACACGTAAGAAATTTGCGCTGAACGAGCTCAATGGTCATCGCTCGGCTACGGTGGTGAATATGGGCAAGATCGCCCTTCAGCTCGGTCGTTCCCTTGACTTTGATCCTGTGAAACAGGTGTTTATCAACGACGATGAAGCGAACCGCCTGATCGATCAGCCCATGAGAGGCCCCTGGAAAATTTAATTTAACGACAACTTTAAACTGAAGATGAAATTTTTTAAAAATATCTCCCTGCTCGCCCTGATCTCGACCTTCCTGTTTTCGCAGGTTGCACAGGCGCAGGATAATCGCACACAACAAACGCGGGTAGCGGATGTACTGGCGTTGTTGCCCGCAAAGGATAGTAAGGAAGCGGACCGCTTGTTTGACGACCTCACCGGGCTCAATGAAGAAGGCCTCAGCCTGCTTACTGACCGCGTACTGCCCAATGGAAAAGAGGACGGCGTTGCGGCGCGCTTCGCCGTATCCTTGCTGACGCACCATGCGGGCAGCAAACAGGAAAAGACCCGGATTGAAAAGGCCTACCTGAAAGCGCTGCAGAAAGCAACGGACACGGAAGTGAAGGCGTACTTTATAGACAACCTGAAGGTGATTGGTACCAATGCATCCGTTCAGCCGTTGTCGGAAGTGATCAGTGACGAAGGACTGGCGCACCAGGCAATTTCTGCGCTCGTTACCATCGGCACGCCGGAAGCACGTGCAGCCCTGCTTGGAGCGCTGGAGAAGAACGGCGCCGCGCATGCCCAGGCACGCCTGGTCCAGGCACTGGGTGAATTGAAGCATCAGCCCGCCGCGCAGGCGATCACCGGATTGGTTTCCAGTAACGACACCGTTGTAAAGAAACATGCGCTCTGGTCGCTGGCCCTCCTGGGCGATGCGAGCGCGTATGATGTGCTGCTGCAAAACGCAAAGAATGTTCAATTCAAAAATGATCCGACGGAAGCTGCGCATGCGCTCGTGGAATACATGCATCAGCTGTCAGCTAAAGGGAACAAGGACCTGGTTGTTAAAATCAGCCAGGAGATACTTTCCGCTACCCTGACACCTGAGCAACAACACTTCAGACTTGCGGCCCTCGAAGCGTTCACCAAAGCGTCTCCCGCGGAAGCTACAAAAGTACTGCTGAAGGAAATGAACCGTTTCGATGCGGGCTACCAGAAAGAAGTATTGAAAGTTGCCAGTCTCAATGCAGCGGAGCCTGCGGCCATGAAGCAATGGACAAAAGCCTACAAGAAAAGCGAAAACCTGCAGGCTGAAATCCTTTCCATGCTGGCCGCCATTAACCGCAATGACAGTTTTATAGAATCGACGCTGATTCCAGCGCTGGAATCAAAAAATGCGGCTGTAAGAATGGCAGCTGCCGAAGAGATCGCCTACAGCGATAACAATAAATTCCAGTCCGCACTCGTCGACTACCTGTTGAAAGCAGGCACCGATGAGGAGATCCTCGCGGCGAAGACGGCAGTGCTCCGGATGATGGATCAAAAGGAGGTGCAATCACTGGCGGCGAAGATGGGATCAGCACAACCTAAAAACCAGGCTGCGATCATTCAGATCCTGGCGGAAAGAAGGGCTGCCGAAAATTTTGGCATCGCGCTCACCAATACATCCTCCGCTCAGGCCGAGGTAAGAACGGCTGCCTATGCGGCGCTGCCAAACCTGGCCACTTCAAAGAATACGGGTGATTTGTTGGGTTTACTGGGCAACAGTAAGAACGAGGAAGAAACAAAACTCATCCAGGCGGCACTCATCGCATCCATCGATCAGAACAGCAACAGCCTGATCAATGAGGCCTACGGTAAAAACAAAGCAAAGGTGCTTCCACTCCTTCCCTATGTAAAGGATCAGGATGCATTGAATAAAGTAACGACCGCCTTCGCAAATGGCAACGGTGAAGAAAAGGCTGCCGCCTTTGAGGCACTGCTGAACTGGCAGAACCATGAGGCTGCGAGAACACTGCTGGCGATCCGCAGGGATCCGGCGCAGAAAAAATATCATGAGAAGGCGTTCAATGCATTTGTGACACAGGTAGGCAAGTCCTCCTGGCCTGACGAACAAAAATTGCTCATGCTCGATGCCGCCATGAACGAGGCTTCCACTACAGCAGAGAAGTCGGCTGTGCTCCGCACGGCCGGAAATCTCAGAACGTTCCTGGCGTTAATGTTCGTGTCGCAATATCTGGACGATAAAGATCTCAACAGGGTGGCCAGCCGTTCTGTGATGCAGATCGCGCTGCCGACGTCGGATGCCCGTCCGGGACTGACAGGTGCTGTGGTGCGCAATACCCTGCAGAAGATACTTGACAAGCTTGAAGGGCAGGATAGCCAGTACGAGGTGATCGACATTCAAACCTATCTGGCGAACATGCCGTATACCAAAGGCTTTGAACCTATCTTCAATGGAAAGGACCTTTCCGGATGGCAGGGTCTTGTTGAAAACCCGATTGTCCGCGCAAAGATGTCTCAGGCTGAGCTTGCTAAAAAACAGCAGGAAGCCGATGCCAAAGTGCAGGAAAGCTGGAGCGTAAAAGACGGCGCCATCTATTTTACGGGGAAAGGTGCCAACCTGAGCACTACACGTCCTTACGGAGATTTCGAAATGCTTGTTGACTGGAAGATTTCCAGAGACGGCGACAGCGGAATTTATCTCCGTGGCTCACCGCAGGTGCAGATATGGGATCCTACCGGAAAGGAAGCTGCGGCGAAAGTCGGCTCCGGCGGACTTTTCAACAACCAGAAGAACCCCAGCAAACCTTTGACGGTGGCTGATAACCCGGTCGGCGATTGGAACACGTTCCATATCAAAATGGTCGGTGAAAAGGTGACGGTACACCTCAACGGTGTTAAAGTTGTGGATGACGTCGTGATGGAAAACTATTGGGACAGAGGCATTCCGATTTTTCCTGAAGAGGCCATTGAACTGCAGGCCCATGGCAATGAGCTTGCCTTCCGCAACATCTATGTGAAGGAACTCGGCAGCAAGCCTTATGAACTTACGGAAGAAGAAAAGCAGACTGGATTTGAATTGATCTTCAATGGTAAGGATCTTGATAATTGGGTGGGCAATAAAACCGACTATGTTGTCGAAGACAATGCGATCGCCATCTACCCTACCGGCAAAGGCCACGGCAACCTTAACACGGAGAAAGAATATTCAGATTTCGTTTTCCGTTTCGAGTTTCAGCTTACACCCGGCGCAAACAATGGGCTGGGTATCCATGCTCCGCTGACCGGAAATGCAGCATACGAGGGTAAGGAACTTCAGATCCTTGATAACACTGCTCCGGTATACGCAAAGCTGGAGCCCTATCAATATCATGGCTCCGTATATGGTATTCTTCCCGCCAAAAAAGGCTTCCTGAAACCGGTGGGTGAATGGAATGAACAGGAAGTTGTCGTGAAGGGAGATCAAATCAGGATCACCTTGAACGGTACTGTGATCCTTGATGGCGATCTGAAGAAGGCTACGAAGAACGGACCGCTGGATAAGAAGGAACATCCCGGATTGAACAGACATTCAGGGCATATTTCCTTCCTGGGTCATGGCACCATCGTGCGCTTCAGAAATATCCGTGTGAAGGATCTCACGAAAGACTCAAAAATTGGCAAACGGTAACTGCCGCCAAGCCTCTTGTAAATAAAAAAACCACCGAAAGGTGGTTTTTTTTATTGAATCATGTCTTTAAAGAAGTTGACAGCAGATTGCTAAAAATCAACCCTGCTGATCGCCTTAGCCCAGGAAGGGCTTCAGGGTATTGCTGCGCGAGCTGTGTCTCAGTCTTCGCGTTGCTTTCTCCTTGATCTGCCTTACGCGCTCACGGGTGAGGTTGTATTTCTGGCCAATCTCTTCAAGAGTCATCGCCTGCTCACCGTTCAGCCCGAAATAATAGGAGATAACATCCGATTCCCGCTGGGTGAGTGTCGAGAGGGCACGTTGTACTTCCCTTCTCAAGGAATCAATCATCAAACCGGAATCAGGGGTCTCTTCACTGTCGTTAGCCAACACGTCCAACAGACTGTTTTCTTCTCCCTGAACAAAGGGTGCATCCATGGAGACATGGCGACCTGATATTTTCATTGTATCGGCTACTTCCTCCGTCGTGATATCCAATACTTCAGCCAGTTCTTCGGAAGAAGGCTCGCGCTGGAATTTTTGTTCAAGCTCGGAAAACGTCTTGGAGATCTTATTGAGAGAACCCACCCGATTCAGCGGCAGGCGCACAATACGCGACTGCTCGGCCAGGGCCTGCATGATAGACTGACGGATCCACCATACTGCATAGGAGATAAATTTAAAACCACGCGTTTCGTCAAACCGCTTGGCGGCCTTGATCAGGCCCAGGTTTCCTTCATTGATAAGATCACCGAGCGTAAGCCCGTTATTCTGATATTGCTTAGCGACAGAAACAACAAAACGAAGGTTGGCCTTGGTTAATTTTTCGAGCGCGACCTGATCACCTTCCCTGATTCTCTTTGCCAATTCCACTTCTACATCGGAGGTGATTAAATCAACCTTACCTATCTCCTGGAGATACTTATCCAGCGATTGGCTTTCCCGGTTCGTAATCTGTTTACTGATCTTAAGTTGTCTCATGAATTATAACGTATGTATTATGCTTGTTTTTACTGAAATGATCCCGTTCTCAGGGGGTACAACCGCGATTAATCCGATTAGGTTCGGCAAAAGGTTGAAAATTGGATGAGGAAAGGCGCCTATGATTGAAAAATTTGCCTAAAGATACAATTTTACGAGCCATTTTGTTCCCTTGAATGGTCATTTACCTCAAATAATCCCGATTTTATCTCCTTTCATCCTGTAAAGCCGCTCTTTTAACGCGCCCACAGATAAAAAACAGGAGTATCATGACTAAATTCCCTCTTGCTTACGGAAGTAACCGGTATGAAGAAAAACGTTCGATAACCCAATCTATTTTTGACTATGATACAGAGAAGAAGATTCATCAAGGGTACCCTGGCAGGCATGGCTGGTATGGCTATCAGCGCCCAGGACGTGTTCGCAAACATCATTGTCCCGCAGGAACGGAAACTTGGCGTGGCACTCGTAGGGCTGGGCTATTACAGCACAGATCTTCTCGCGCCCGCCTTGCAGTTGACGGAAAACTGCTATCTGGCTGGCATTGTCACCGGGACGCCCGAAAAAGCTGAACGATGGAAACAACAGTATAAGATCCCTGACAGGAATATCTATAATTATGACAACTTCGCTTCGCTGGCCAACAACCCTGCGATCGACGTGATCTATATTGTCCTCCCTCCTTCGATGCATGCAGAATACAGTATTAAGGCGGCGAATGCAGGCAAGCACGTGTGGTGCGAAAAGCCGATGGCCATGACGGCCGCGGAATGCCAAAGCATGATCGATGCAGCACGGAAAAACAAGGTTCAGCTCACCGTGGGTTACAGAATGCATCACGAACCCAACACCCAAAAGATCATGGGGTTTGCCAGGGACCTTCCCTACGGCAAGCTGCAAGATCTCACAGCCTCCGCAGGATACCGTGAGTCCCGGACCAACCATTGGAAACAAATCAAGGCAATGGGTGGAGGGGTGATGTATGATATGGGTGTGTATCCCCTGAATGCTGCCAGGTACAGCGCAGGCATGGAACCCATTGGTGTCACGGCCCGCGCATCCACGACCCGACCGGAGATCTATCATGAGGTTGAAGAGACGATGGAATTCGATCTGGAATTCCCCGGCGGTGCTACCGCAAAATGCGAAACGAGTTTTGGCAAAGGCATGAATGATCTCCGCGTCAATTTTAAGAGCGGGTCGTATACACTTTCACCATTCCAGGCCTACAGCGGAATCAACGGAGAAACCAGCGATGGGAAAAAACTGAATGCACATATCCCAAACCAACAGGCAAAACAAATGGACGACGACGCGATTGCCATTGTGAAAAAATCGAAGCCGCTCGTTCCCGGCGAAGAAGGATTGAAGGATATCAGGATTGTGGAAGCGATATACCGCTCGGTAAAGGAGAAGAAAAGGATACCACTGGTGTGATGAGGGGCAAAGGCACTGCCGACGCATAGGTCAATCGTGAACGTCCGATGCCTACCTCCCCGCCAGGTAATTGTCAATGATGGCTTCCGCCTCATGGAGGGTAAAGCCCAGCTTGTGGGCGATGGATTTTATCAGCTCCCTTTCAGACAGGGAGAAATTTCCGTCCACGAGCGCGATGTCAATCATTTCCTTGAGTTGCTGTTCGCGGTTCTTGTTGTTTTGCGGCACAAGGTAAACATACTCATGTGCATGGGTCAGCATCACCTGCAGGCGATCCGCCGGGATTTCGAGAGACGCGGCGATCCGCCCAAGAGAATTCCGCTCCGCCTCTTCAATTTTTCCATCCGCCGCAGAAAGAGAAACAAGATTCCGGAAATGCTCAAGTTTAACTGGATCGATCATAGCGTCTTTGATTTTATAAAGATAAGAATTACTTTAAAGCAATATTAGATCTAACGTTCAAGATATAACATTCTCAATTTTATGTCATGAATTTTATATTTTTGAATTCAACCGTGCAACGTTGAGGTGATTCAACATCGCATGCTTGAACGTTAGAACTACACTACACAAAACCTGAATTAGATTGAAAGCGAAAACCTTTCTCATCATCCTCGTCGTCATTGTAACACTGTTGGCAGTGCTTTATTTCAATAGGGTTTCTCACTCCGGGCAGGAGGAATGGAGGGACTATCTCGGCGGCCCGGAAAGGAATCACTATTCCACACTAACGCAGATTGACCTTTCGAATGCAACGCAATTGCAGAAGGCATGGGAATATCATTCCGGAGACAGCGGTCAGGTGCAATGTAACCCGCTCATCGTCGATGGAAAACTATATGCCGTGACGGCGAATGCAGAGCCCTTTGCACTGGATGCCGCCACCGGAAAGGAGATCTGGCGTATCCGGAACACCTCAAAGAATAATGTGATCATGCGCGGTGTTTCTTATTGGGAGGATGGGGATGATCAGCGCATTCTTTACACGAGGGAACACTGGCTATGCGCGGCAGACGCACTCACGGGTGAACCTGTCATGACGTTTGGCGATAGCGGAAGGGTTAGTCTGAAAACGGGTCTGGGAGCCAACGCTGAAAAGAAATATGTAGTCTCAAGAACGCCTGGAACCGTGTTCGAAGATCTGATCATCATGCCGTTGAGTCTCTCGGAAGGATCGGATGCCGCACCTGGGAATATCCAGGCTTTCAATATACGGACCGGCAAGCTGGAATGGGTGTTCAAGACGATCCCCGAACCCGGCGAATTCGGTTACGATACGTGGCCCGCAGATGCTTATAAGAACACAAATGTCGGTGCTGCCAATAACTGGGCTGGCATGGCAGTCGACTACAAACGCGGCATCATCTATGCCCCAACAGGCTCCGCGGGCTTCGACTTTTACGGCGGGCCAAGGAAGGGCGCCAACCTGTTTGCCAATACGCTCCTGGCGTTGAATGCGAGAACCGGCGAGCGGATCTGGCATTTTCAGTTCGTGCACCACGACATCTTTGACCGCGATGCGCCGGCACCACCCAACCTCATCACCCTGACGCAGAACGGAAAGAAAGTCGATGCCGTTGCCCAGGTAACAAAGCAGGGTTTTGTATATGTCTTCAATCGTGAAACCGGTGAGCCGCTTTTTCCCATTGAAGAGGTTGCAACTCCTCCTTCTGATGTGCCGGGAGAAGAAGCATGGCCAACCCAACCGCTACCATCCAGACCGCTGCCCTACGCGCGCCAGACCATCACTGAAGGTGATCTGAATCCCTATTCATCCAATAAGGATTCCGTGGTGATCAGCTTTAAACAAAGTCGTTTTGAAGGTCCCTATACACCGTTGTCCAAACGCGGCAGTATCATTTACCCCGGCCTTGACGGCGGGGCAGAATGGGGTGGCGCGGCAGTGGATCCGGAGGGCATCATGTACCTCAACAGCAATGAAATGGGATGGCTTATTTCTTTAAATGAAAGACAGGCAAGCGCCGAAAATATCGTCAGCCCGGGCCAGCAGGTGTATGCCCAGCATTGTTCTTCGTGCCACGGCGCAGAAAGAAAGGGCAATGCCGGGAGTGGATATCCTTCCCTTGTCAATGTCAACGACAGGTTTGAGCGTAATCACGTACTGGATGTTATAACAAAAGGCAAGGGTCGAATGCCCGGTAACGCCCGCCTCTCGGAAAATGAAAAGAAGATGCTGGTGGCCTTTCTGTATGGCGAGCGGATGCCCGACAACCTGGCGACGCGCGTAGATAAAAAAGAAGTGATGGGCGAAGAACCCATCGATTACAAAATCTCCGGGTACACGAAGTTTCTGGATAAAGACGGCTACCCTGCTATCCGTCCACCGTGGGGCACGCTCAATGCGATCAACCTGAATACGGGCGAGTATGTGTGGACCAAAGTCTTTGGCACGTATCCGGAACTTGAAGCAAAAGGAATTCCTCAGACGGGCTCGGAAAGCTACGGAGGCCCTGTCATCACGGCCAGTGGTTTGTTGTTCATCGCAGGAACAAAAGACAGGAAGTTTCGTGTATACAATAAAGCCAACGGTGAACTTGTATGGGAGACCTTGCTCCCTGCTGCAGGTTTCGCCACGCCTAGCACCTATCAGGTGAATGGAAAACAATACATCGTCGTTGCATGCGGTGGCACCAAGCTCGGCGCTGAGAAAGGTGACAGCTATGTGGCTTTCGCCTTACCGGAATAATGAGTCCTGATCTGATCAGCGTTGGCAGACAATGATTCAGAACGCGAGCAGGTGATGTCACCCTGACGAGAACTTCAGATCCTCTATTCCCCTGCCCTTTTCCAGGCAGTAAGAGTTTTCTTGCTAATCATTTCCGGTATTACGCAACATCCTCTTTTCCAGTTCGTTCAATCATGGTCACAGCGTTCCGCCCATTTGTTGTGAGCGCTTATCCATGGTATGTTTTACTGCCTGTAAAGTACTTGCAGGCACTACGTTGAACACAGCAAATAATTTTGCCCATGCATGCTCTCAGAAAAGCAAGTCTTCTGAACGTTTTGACAAGTGAGCCCATCACCGGTCACGTGATGGTTTTATACAACTGCGATGATTTAAAACCCTGGTGGCGCTGTTAACTTTTTTCTTTCTTACTCTGTTACCTTGTTACGCTGTTAATTCATGTTGTTAATTGCCGGCTGTTTTATCTTTTCCATTGTAGACTGGTCACGACGGAATGATCCAGGAATATTTCACCACAATAAAATCTTACAAATTATCTTAAAAGATTGTTATATTGTCATGGAGGAGGTGTTGAAATCCTTCCAACGGCAACCTGCGCACTGAAAGACAGCAGCGCGAAATATTACAACGATGAGAAAGCGTACCGTTCCTGATTTTGTGGTGACATTGCGTACGCAAAATCACGGAGTGAATGACAATGATAAATCAAAATCGACCCTATGGATTTTGTTGGAATTACAATCGATTCATATATACGACAACATCTGGAAAATTATCCTGATACGAATGAAAGGAATTTGCGAAATCGATTGGAGGACGCATTAACGGCCTTCCGGAAAGGAGTAAGATGTGACTGTGGCAATGATATCTGGGTGATCGGTTCGGCCTCTGTGGGAAACAGTTGTGTTTCCTGTATTACCGGCGGCACAGCTCAAATTAAATATCTGGAAATAGCCGATGCCCTTCCCAAAGGGCAGGGCCCGCACAGGCGCCGGCATGTTGATGGCGCACAAATCGCGGGATTGTTCAGTGATGATGGGGATGAAGTCGATACGGAGCTCACCAAGAAACCTTCGCTTTGCTTCACCTGTATTCACTATAATGATCCTGCGGAAGAGGTGTTATGTGTTCTTACACGGTATGATCAAAGGAACAGAAGCGAATTCACGTGCTTCGCTTACAGGAAGTTTTGAATACGAAACCGTACAGATATAATGCCGACATTTGAAGGAGGAATAAACTGAATATGGCAGAGCCGTTTTTTATCTAAGTCGTTTTCCAGTAGTCTTAACGTTGGCCCAGCGCGCCTTATAGACCTTCATTTCCGGAAAAGCCAATCTCCGGGATGGTTTGAAGAAAGTGACATGATACGTCCACCAGCTCTCTTCAGGCACCGTGAAAATATATTGTCCGGAATCATCCTGTCCAAGGCTCTTGATGTTGTGGGCATCGGGAAATCCGTCAGGTTTTTCGAAGGTATAGGTGATGAGGTCGAATTTCCAGCAACCGTTATGCTCAGTCACGAAGAAGCTTTTGTGATCAGGTGAAAGCTGGAGGTCATGTCCTCCGATGCCGGGTATCGTCCATTTGTTCCTGAGGATGAGCTCATCCTTCGCGCTGAGTCCGTATTCCCGCAGCACATCGTAGCCCAGGGCAAAAAGACTTTTTCTTCCAGGATGCCAGACCACGCCATGCGCTGAGTAAAGGCTGTCGGAGAACAAAACCTTGTCCGGGTGTTTCATATCGAATAGCATGATCATGTTTCCGTCTTTTGCAGTCGACGCGGCCGCAACGACACGGTCACCCGGCAACAACGCTATCGAATGGGCGTTGGGTACCGCAGCATAGAAAATTACGTCACGGCTTTTTCCGTCAAGGATTGCGATCGCGCCGGAAGAAGAAGAGACCAGGATCTTTTTTCCATCGCTGACGCATTTGCAGTCATCTACTGAATTGAATTTCTTCAACCGATAAACCTCAGGAAGGTCTTTTGCCTGATGGGCATCCCACATCCAGACAATCTCAGGGATGCTGTCACTTGAGTTGTCGTAATCGACGAGGAGTACCTTGCTATCGCCACAAACGAGTAAAGACTTTGCGGACCGGGAAGTTTGAGAGGAAGCCGGAAGGACTAAGACCAGACACAACAAGGTGCTCCAGGCCATCTTTTGAATCATCGTATCAAAGTTTATAAAAGCATGCAAAAAACTAAAAGGTAAGGCGACCCGCATGATAAGTCGCCCCACCCACTGTGGTCCGTGGTCTGTTGTCTGGGGACTTTCGCCTCAAACATCACAGATCTCCACGCCCTGCTTCAGCGAAGCAATTTTGTCCTCGCGTTTCGGGATGAACTCCTGTGCGACATAGCCCTTGAAGCCAGTATCGACGATGGCCTTCATGATAGCAGGGTAATACAGCTCCTGGCTTTCATCAATCTCATTCCTTCCCGGAACACCGCCGGTATGGTAATGGGAAATGTAACCATGGTATTTCTGAATGGTTGCGATGACGTCCCCCTCCATGATCTGCATATGATAGATATCGTAAAGCAGTTTGAAACGTTCAGATCCTATCTTTTCGCAAAGCGCGGCACCCCAAGGGGTTTTATCGCATTGGTAGTCTTTGTGGTTCACTTTGCTGTTGAGTAACTCCATGACGATGGTCACTTTGTGTTTTTCGGCTATTGGCATCAGCCGCTTGAGGCCGGTAGCGCAGTTTTCGATCCCTTTTTCGTCATCAAGACCATTTCGGTTGCCTGAAAAGCAGATGATCTGATTCAGGCCTGCGTTGGCAACTTTCGGGATGATCGCCTCATAGCTGGCCACGAGCTCATCATGGTAGCGGGGATCATTGAATCCTTTTTCGATACCCATACCCGCACCGTTGGGCATCGCGGAAGTAAGGCCGTATTTTTTCAATACGGGCCACTCATCCGGACCTGTCAATTCAATCGAAGCCAGCCCGATATTTTTGGCAGCCTTGCAAAGGTCATCGAGCGGTATGTTGTTGTAGCACCACCTGCATACGGAATGATTTACCTTTCCTTTCAGGTTTGCCGTGAGCGTTGCCTCCGCTGCCGCGACCCGGTGCGAAAGCGAAAGCCCCGCCACCGCGCCGGAAGCTGCCACCATTTTCTTAAGTGCGTTTCTACGGGAATTCATATCGTTAAGTTTAAAGTTCAAAGTCTGATGTTCAGATTCACTACTGTCAATTTATGCACGCGCTTTATCATCGCCTGCGGACTGTCGTCCGTGGACCAGAAACTACTCCTCTCCCATGGCGTATTCAATTCCTCCCAGGAGATGCTGCATGAACACCGGATCTGAGAAGCTCTCTTTTGTATGGCCGCCTCCCGTGTAAAAGGCGCGGCCGCCGTCGTATTCATGATACCAGATGATGGGATGATTGTCTCCGTTCTCGCCTCCCTCATAGCTCTTTTCATCCAGCTTCGCAAGTACCTTGAGGTCGGGATTGATGTCTTTGTAGTTATACCATTCGTCGCTTCTCTCCCACTTTTCAGGAAGACTTTCCGTTGCCGGATGTTTTTTGTCGATCACATGGACAGAAGCTTTCCTGACATTGGGATTGTTGGGATGACTTTTGAAATAAGCCCCCACGAGTTTGTTATACCATGGCCAGTCATATTCTGTGTCCGCTGCGGCATGAACACCCACAAAACCGCCACCGCCTTTGATGTATGACTCCATCGCCTTCTGTTGTTCGTCATCCAGCACATCCAGTGTTGTACTCAGAAAGATGATCGCCTTATATTTTTTCAAGTTTTCGGCGGTGAATTTTGAAGCATCTTTTGTGGTATCGACTTTAAAACCCTTGTCTGTTCCCAGCTTGCGGATCGCAGCGATGCCGTCAGGAATGGATTCATGATAGTATCCTTTTGTTTTGGAGAAAATCAGGACACTGCCGTCGTTATTGTCTTGCTGCGGTGAAGCCCCGCTATCCGGATCAACCGAGGCGTTGGTATTTTGGCCGCAACCCCAGATCAGGCAGCAACCTGCCAGCAGCACCGGGATCAATAGCGTTTTTGTGAAGCGTAATGGGTGCATAAATGTTGTTGGTTATTGGTTGTTAGTTTGTTTCTTGGTCGTTGCCTTCTCCGTTGCCTTCTGACTTAGCGTTTTACCCGTTGATAATACCACGTATCTTTCTTCTAATTCCCTAATTCCCTAATTCCTAATTCCCAATTCCTAATGCCTAATGCCTAATGCCTAATCCTACTTTGTCACGTTTGAATTTTTATGTCGGATGCGGCAATTCACTTCGATCAGGCTTGCCTCCGTTTGCCCGATAGTGCATACGTGGAAAGGACTTTCCTGGGGCAAACTGTTTACGCTCTCCATTTAACCCTGGGTTGAAACCCAGGGCTAATCAAATTGAACCCCTTCAGGGTTTTGATAATCGGATAACATGACAGAGTAGGCC
>JBARAD010000160.1:0-8853 GCA_049791675.1 Chryseosolibacter sp. | reverse complement strand
GCCACATTCCACAGTGCTCCTTAAATCTTAAATTTTGAATTTTGAATTTTGAATTTTAAATCACATCGGATGCTGTTGCAATAACTCAGCCGGTGAATAAAAGTCCTTCTTGTTTCTGACACCATCTCTTACCTGCTTCACTTTTTCCGGAGTGATGGCGGATGCTTTATTTCCAAAAGAGTTTCTTACGTACGTAAGCACGGCGGCGACTTCCTCGTCATTGAGCATTCCCTCAAATGGGGTCATGGGCACCTGGCCGCTATACTTTGTATTCAATACCTCCATAGGACCCTGCAAACCTTTCAATACGATCTTGATCAGGCGCGCTTCATCACCTTCAACCCATGGGGTACGGGCAATCGGGGGGAAGCCCGACGCCGACAGTCCCGCGCCATCGGGCTGGTGACACGTGATACAAAAACCTTCACGGGAATAGATCTCCTTACCTTTGATGAACAGTTCGCGTTCCACGCCTTTCAGATCCGTTTGAATCCCTTCCTCCTTCTTTTGCTGCACTGACTTCCCTTCCAGGTGGGCGAGTGCAGTCTCATAAGCATGTATCATCCACTCGTCCATGGGTTTTTTGCCTGCTTCCTGAACGATGGGCAAACCTTTCTCCTTATCGAGCCACGAAGCTGCTACGAGCGCTTCAAGTCTTACGCGCCCGTGCTCATCCTGCGCCGCCTCCAGCAGAAGCTCAGGCTGTTTGGCAATCTGGTGACCACTATAGCGCAGCACCCGAACGCCTGCGGCCCTGGCCCGGTAGTCTTTTGAGTGCAATACCTGATGCAGAATGTTTTCATCGACACGGTTCAGTCCCCAGCTCACCCACAACGCCTCCACCAGGTCGTGGTCATATTGCTCATCTTCGATATTGAGGTTTGCCACCCACTTTGTGAGCGCAGACAAGACATCCTCCGGGTTTCTGGCCCTTAGCTCCCGTCGCGTGCGGTACCGCGTGCGGAACTCGGGCAGCTTCAGGTTTTCGAGAAGTTCCGGTATGCTGGCGCCATAAACCTTCGCCGGCGTAACCAATGGCCGCGAAGGATAGGTAACGCGATAAATCCTGCCATGAACATGGTCGCGGAGCGGGTCACGCGCATTATGCTGCATGTGCCCTATGAGGATATTGTGCCAGTCAACGATATACAGTGAACCATCGGGTGCAAATTCCATGTCTACGGGCCGGAAGTTTTTATCATCGGACTGAACCAGGTCGAGCCGGTGCCGGCTTTTGTACCCCGTGCCATCGTCGACCATCGTATGTTGCTTCGTGCCCAGAAATCCGATGGTATTGTTGATCAGGAGATCACCCTGTACTTCATCCGGAAAATGACGGCTCGAAACAAACTCCAGCCCGGAGGTGGGCCGCACCTTGTGCTTCTCTTCGATCAGGTTCATCGACTTGTGTGTAGCCACACCGTAGCGCGGCTTGATCGATCCCGGCATCATCCAACGTACATCCGGACCGGAAGTTTCCGCGAAAAAGTTCTGACCCCAATCATCGAATGCAATGCCCCACGGATTCGGGATGGAAAGCTGGGCAGTTCTTTCCAAATGGCGCCGTTGCGGGCTATACCTGTAAAAACCCCCATTGGTCGCCCGCACAGGTCCATAAGAAGTCTCGACGTTCGTATGCAGGAAAACACCCTCTGCCAGGTAAATCGCGCCGGAAGGATCTGCCGCATAGGCACTATGTGCATGGTGCGTGTCATGATCATCAAAGCCGCTCAGGATGATTTCACGGCGGTCGGCCTTGTCGTCTCCGTCCTCATCTGTAAACAGCATCAGGTTCGTACCCTGAGAAATGTATACACCTTCGGGCGCAAACTCGAAACCCACAGGAAGATGCAAGCCCTCGGCAAAGATGGTTTGTTTATCAGCTTTTCCATCCTGATCGGTATCTTCAAGGATGATCAGTTTATCGTTGGGTTTCGCATCACCCGGTTTATAGTGCGGGTAACTCGGCATTGTTGCAACCCAGAGCCTCCCTCTGTTATCGAATGATAACTGCACCGGGTTGGCAAGATCGACAAACTCTTTTTCAGATGCGAAGAGTTCAATTTTATATCCGGCGGGCACCTTAAACTTTTTGAGGGCATCCTCTCCATACAGGTATTCAAGGCTGCCGTTCTTCTCCGGATTATAGTTTGTTTTAACGGGAGGAAGTGGCGTCGTCTTCGCATCCGCCGCGGCGAGGTCTGTTGTTTCTCCTTTCGCAGCATTCCAGATCGCACCATCGCGGATGGCGGTCATCTCGCGGATCTTCGCGAGCTCCGCAGGGTAGTTATCGGGACCGAAGGGATTATACCTGCGACCGAAGACGTGCACACCGTTGGGGATCTTATAGTCATTGTGCCACATCCAGTTTTTCTCCATCACCGCCGCATGCACCAGATCGCGGTGGCGCTCGGCAGGAGCATCGGCTTCACCGAACACTCCATCCGCAAGAAGCTTCGAAAATTTCCGGTAGCCTTCTTCATTGAGCTGAGATCCGTCAATGGTCAGCGGCCCATCCGCGGAAGCAAACCACTTTTTGGTCGGCGTAAAGACATCGACAAAACGTATATTGAGTTCCTGCGCAACTTCTTTCATTGCGTCTGCATACAATTCCAGGTTTTCATTCTCTTTCTTCCCGTCGGGCAAGTCGAACTTTTCTGAAAGATCCTCAAAAGCGATCGGCGATATCAGCGCCAGCTGAGGGGCCCGGCTTCCATTATATTTTTGATTCAACGTATGACGGATAAAAGCGCGAAGCTCAGCCTTATAATTTTCGAGTCCTTCCCGCCCCTGAAATGATTCATTAAAACCAAAAAAGGCAATAATGATATCGGCCTTCAATCGTGTGAGCCATTGGTCAGGTGTTTCGAAGTGGCCTTCACTTCCCGAGGGATGTGCTAACGCTGTCTGAAATTTTTCCGCGCCGGGAAATGCCCAAGGTGAATTACGACCGGAATGCGGCCTGAATCCGGGGGTATCCCCGCCGTCACACATATTTCGGATAAAAAGCAGACTGTCCGGGTAACGCACATGCATCTCTGTTTCAAAATGACCGAAGTTCATCATTCTCGACCCGAGATTATTTCCGATCAATGCAACATGCGCGTTTTTAAAAGCTTTTAACTCAACGTCTTTCTCTGATGAGCTGCATCCGTAAAAAGAAAGACCTGCGATGAAAGCGCAGTATACAATATGAAAGGTCTTCATGCCTCCTGGTGCTTTTACCATATGATCAAATTGAATATGAAGTATAAAAGTAATTGCTTTAAAAAGCAAGGAACGAGTCTTGTGCGTGCATGCTTAAGTGTGCGCGTCGTGACATTCAGTTGATGAGAATCTCGTCGACAAGCATTAAGGCAGGACTGTCTTTCCGCTTATGCCAGCCGGGAAGTTTCCTGACGGGTCTTGCAATAATCTTCAGGTGCGAAACTGTCACCGCTTCAAATCCGCATTCATATAACTTGATGAACGGCTTGGAATAGGTTGTGGGAAGTTCGGCCGCCGAACGGTATATCAAATGCAGATTGTTGCCCGACGTGCCACCCCATACCTCGATGGTGGCTGGGGGAAAAATAGAGTTTTCTGTTTCGATCAGACTGTTGATGGCAACTGACGTAACAGGTCGGGCTGTGTTAAATTGAACCAGCAGCTCCATATCGTTTTTTATGAATCCTGCCCAGTTGTTTGCCCACGCCGGGCTATTGGCGTTAAAGGATCCAAGCTCGTGATCAAAAAATGTCTGGGCACCCTTGGCTGTATGTACCCTGTTGAGCTTTGAAAGCAAAACGGCTGTATCCGGCTCAATTGCACTGCTGTAAATATTTAATACCGCGACATCGCTGCTCAGCCATCCCTTTTTGAAAGCGCGGGCCTTGATCTGCGTGCTTGCTTTTAAAACTGCATTCCCATTAAAGAGCGGAGAGGAAAGACTGTCCGGCTCACTGCCATCGGTGGTAAATCTGATATCAACATCTTTCACAGGGTGGTACAACTGCGGAACGATGGAGTCTTTGAAAACCGGTGACTTGTTTTTCAGGCGTGGAGGGTTAAGCTTGATCAGGGGTATATCGTCACCGGTAACTCCTCCGTGAATGGCAAGATATCTGAACCTGTCCTCCAATTCCCGTATATCCGAGACGCTCAATGTCGTCTCCCAAATCGAAAGCGTCCGTAGATTCTTCAGCGCCGGGATCAGTCGCGCAAGCTCAGAATAAGTAACCCTCGTCCCTGAAACTGACAAATCTTCAAGGTCTTCCAATGCTGAAAGGCGCTGAAGGCCCTCCCCTGTTATCTCCGTAAAATTCAGATTCAATCTGCGGAGATTCTTAAACCGGACAATGAATTTCAGATCCTCATCCTTCACCGGCATCTTGCCCAGGTCAAGCGATATGATTTGCTCCTTGACCTCCTTCAGCTCATCCAGTGCACCTGGCGTATACGTTTCTTTGTTATACACATTCACTGTCAGCGCTGGAGAATTTTTGGCTAAAGGCGAAACAACCCGATAGTTGGAATTGAGCTGCTGTAAAGTCTGTTGCGCCACAGCAGGAAACGGAAATACCTCCTGCTGATCACCCGCCGGCTCCAATAGTTTGATAGCAGCAATTCGCAGTGTATCGGATTCAGGTAACGCTGTGACCCTCGTGTTGAATGCAGCGCCGGATTGAATCCAGTGGTAAAATATGGCGTGTTCCTCGTCCGTCAGCTGCGGCTTCCCTGAAGGCGGCATATGCTTCTTCTCATCCAGGGGCAGGTTTAAGCGCTTGATGAGGAGACTCATTTCAGGTTTGCCGGCCACGAATAATTCCCCGCTCTTACCACCTTTCCAGATAGAGGCGGAGTCGGTCAGCATCAATTGACCTTTCAGCTTTTCTGCATTGTGGCAGCTGATACATTTCTTCTCAAGCACGGGTTTGATCACATGATCGAAAACCAGGGCCTCTTCGAGTGGAACCGATCCCTGTTCCTCCGCGATCACGGGCTGCCAGATGAAGTTGTCACCGTGTGTGAGTGCAGCGCCGAAGTGTCCGGCGGAAATCAAACAAAGCGTGGTGATCACTGCCCCGACCCTCGCCATGGGATTTTTATACCAGGCCGCGTGCCGCCACGCGTACATCGCTGATGCAAAAAAGAAAACACTGACCCCCGACCACTTATGCCATGAAAGCACGGAGGTGTTGTAACCAGCTTCTTTTGACAGAAAAATACCCATGATCACGGCAACTCCCGAGAACACCACTCCCGCAAGCAATATGTTGGAAGTAAAGCGCTGATAAAAAGGATTGGTTTGGTAATCGGTCTTATAGCGAAAGAACTCCATTAGCATGGCAAGCAACACCAGTACGATGGGAAAATGGAGGATCAGTGCATGCATTCTGCCCACCGGTTGCAGCCATTGAGGTATTGCCAGCTTGCTTTCGAAGACGACGAGAAACACGATGAACATCGTCAGCGCAAATAATAGATCGGCTTTATAATTCTTACGGCTCCCTGCCATGTACTTGCCCGTTTTTTGAATGATAGTTCCGCTATGGTTTACGTCAGGATATCCCTGACAACTTTGCCGCCTACATCTGTTAACCGGTATCGGCGTCCAAGATGTTTGTACACTAGTTTCTCGTGATCCAGCCCGAGCTGATGCAAGACGGTAGCATGGAAGTCATTTACGTGTACGGGGTCTTTCGCAATGTTATATCCGAATTCATCGGTCTCGCCGTACACGGTGCCCGGCTTTACACCGCCACCCGCCATCCAGATGCTAAAGCAGCGCGGATGATGGTCGCGGCCATAGTTGTCTTTGGTCAGTTTCCCCTGGCTGTAGTTAGTGCGTCCAAATTCGCCGCCCCATATGACAAGCGTCTCGTCAAGCAGCCCGCGCTGCTTCAGATCGAGTACGAGGGCCGCGGATGCCTGGTCGACATCTTTCGCCTGTTTTGTGATTTCATAGGGCAGGTCTCCGTGTTGATCCCAGCCTTGATGATAGAGTTGAACAAACCGCACTCCGTTCTCCGAAAGTTTTCTCGCCAGCAAAACATTCGCAGCAAAAGTCCCCGGTACCAGGCAGTCGGGTCCGTAGAGTTTGATGATAGCATCCGACTCATTTGACACATCCATTACTTCCGGCACGGCCATTTGCATGCGATAAGCCATTTCATACTGCTGGATCTTGGTGCTGATCTCCGGATCACCAAACGCTTTGTAGGACATCTCGTTCAGCGCAGCAAGATTATCAAGCATGCGCCTTCTTGTCTCCCTGTCCAATCCCTTCGGATCTTTGATGAACAACACGGGGTTTTCGCCGTTGCTGAACTGTACCCCCTGGTGTATTGAATCGAGGAACCCGTTCGACCATAATCTTGAATATACGCCCTGGCCGTTTCCAATTCCGCGCGAGAGCAGGACCGTAAAAGCCGGGAGATTCTTGTTCTCACTGCCAAGGCCATAGCTAAGCCATGAACCCATAGACGGACGGTTGCCCTGCTGCGCACCCGTCTGCAGGAAAGTGAGCGCCGGATCATGATTGATCGCCTCGGTAAACATGGACCGGACGATACAGATGTCGTCGACAATCCGCGATGTATATGGGAACAGGTCGCTGATCCATGCGCGGGATTCGCCGTATTGTTTGAAATCACAGAAAGATCCCGCCAGCGGAAATGATTCCTGGTAAGCAGTCATTCCTGTTAACCGCTGTCCACCGCGTACGGACGCCGGCAACTCCTGCCCCATCATTTCTCTCAGCTTCGGTTTGTAATCGAAAGACTCCAACTGTGAAGGGGCGCCGTTCTGGAAAAGGTAGATTACCCTTTTTGCCCGGGGGGCAAAATGTGGAAGTCCTGCAATAAAGTCATCGGCATCTTCCTTACCATTGCGGAAGAGGCCTGGCATGAGCAGCGAACCAAGGGCAATACTGCCCAGCCCCACGCTTGCTCTGGACAGAAACCTCCGCCTGTTCAAACTGAAGCCGTGCTCTAAGAATTCCTTTTCCATATCACGATTTTGTTATGGTCTCCTCCAGATTATAAATAGTGTTCACGACAAGCATCATCGCGGCGAGTTCCACGCGGTCGATCTTTTCCGGAAGCGGATATTCACCTACCTCCAGAAGTTCGTCGGCTTGCTGCGCGGAGATCGTCTCTGACTCTTTCGCATAATATCGTTCCAGCATGGAGATCTCATCCGCAAGCGGCTTACGACAAACAATCCGCCGGAAGGCTTTGGAGATCTTGTCTTTCACGTCGCTGCTTTCGGATAGTAACGTCGCAGCCAGCACGCGCGAGGCTTCCAGGACCGCGGGATCATTCATCATCATGAGGGCCTGCAACGGAGTATTTGTGCGCAACCGTTTTACTTCGCACTGGTCGCGGTTACTGGCATCAAAGATCCCCATGGTGGGCGGGGGTACGGTTCTTTTGACGAATGTATACAACCCTCTGCGGTAGAGGCTTTCACCGTGATCCTGCCTGTACATAGAGAGGATTCCCCTGCCGGAGGTCGCTCCCTCCCACAAGCCGTCGGGCTGATAAGGTTTCACGCTGGGTCCACCGATCTTATTCACCAGCAGACCGCTTGACGCCAAAACAATATCGCGGACCAATTCAGCATCCACCCTGTTACGCGGCCCACGCGCCAACAACAGGTTCTCCGGATCCTTGCGAAGTTTCTCCGGGGAAATCACAGTCGCCTGCCTGTAGGCAGCAGACATCACAAGTTGCCTGACAAGGCGTTTGATATCCCAGCCATGCTCCCTGAAGTCGACAGCAAGCCAGTCAAGCAACGCAGGGTGCGATGGCAGCTCGCCCTGCATACCAAAGTCACCTGAGGTTTTCACAATACCCTTGCCGAAAAACTCCTGCCACATGCGGTTGACAAATACCCTTGCCGTTAGCGGATTGCGGGCATCAAAAACCCACTGTGCCAGGCCCAGGCGGTTCTTTGGAAACCCGGGGCTGAAAGGAAGAATGGATTCAGGCGTGCCCGGTTCCACCTCCTCGCCAGGCGCATCATACGCGCCGCGGTTGAGTACAAAGGTTTTCCGGATGCTGTCAAGATCATCCATCACAGAGACGATCAATTGATTGGTGTCCGGTTTGTTCACAAAATTCAAAATTCCCCTGAGGTCGTCGTCTGTAATTTCAATAAAAGGTTTCTTCGCGTACGTCTCGGGTCCACCCACCACAGACTCAATCCCAACTTCCTTAATGTTATTAAAGAACGCATACAGCTGATAGTATTCTTTCTGATAGAAGGGATCATATTTATGATCATGGCAACGCGCACATTCGAACGTTACGCCCAGTAACCCTTTTCCCAAAAGATCCGTGCGATCACTGACATACATCGACCGGTACTCTTCATCGATGATGCCGCCTTCTTCGGTAATTTTGTGGTTGCGGTTAAAGCCTGTTGCCAGTATCTGCTCCTTCGTGGCCTCCGGCAAAAGATCGCCGGCGAGTTGCCAGGTAATGAACTGATCATAACGCATGTTGGTGTTGAAGGCATGAATGACCCAATCACGCCATGGCCACTGACTACGGTAACTGTCGTCCTGAAAACCATGTGAATCCGCAAAACGCGCGACATCCATCCAGTGTACCGCCATCTTTTCTCCAAATGCCGGATTAGCCAGCAGCTGATCCACCATTTTTTCATAGGCGGTCTCCTCCTGATCACCCAGAAAACTCTCCATCATTTCCAGCGAAGGTGGCAGGCCAGTGATATCAAGACATAACCTTTTCAGCAGGCGTTCCCTGTCTGCTTCCCCACTGGGGGCGAGGCCGTTCGCTTCAATTTTTTCCAGGATAAAATAATCGATCTCATTTTTGGGCCAGTCGGAATTACCTATCGCAGGAA
>JBARAD010000159.1:0-5551 GCA_049791675.1 Chryseosolibacter sp. | reverse complement strand
AGAAGCGTTTAGAAGGGCTGATGAAGCCTCGTGCATGCGGGGCCTTCATTTTCCCCATTTCATATCGTTTCAGACCGGACTCCATCCCACTATAAAAAGATCTGGAACTACACCATCCTCAACGCGGTGTAAGAACACCGCTGTATTCGTGTGGTTCATCTATCCGGATACCCGCACCTGCATCATACAGCGCAGGATTTTTTTGCTTAAATTAAGTGTTGATCACAGATCAACTAAAAATCCCACCGGTGCAATGCAGGCGTATCGATGGTTGGCATTTTTTCGTTCTAAAGAGAGATCCGGGAGCAATGGGATACATCAAAAACAACCTCAATCCTCGTTCGGTTATCCGTAAGATACTCGCGGCCTTTTTACTGGCGATTGTAGCCGTCATCGCGGCGCAGAGTATCAGCCGGTTTTCATTCAGGGAACTTTTGGGTACCGTGGCAGACCTTTCGGAGCCCAATGAAAAACTTGTTCTCCTGAACAGCGTTTTCCACGAGATCACTACCTTAGACCAGATGCAACGGGCGGAGGCGATCACCAATCCCAAAAAGCCCTACAACACCTTTTTGGACCAATCCACCAATGTTAATGCACTGATCGACTCCCTTACCCGTATGCCCTGGGATACGAGCCAGTCAAACCGGCTGATCCAGATGAAGGATGTATTGACCGAGCGCAACAAGGCATTTTTTTCCTATCTGAAAGTAAAAGCCGAGATTCTCGATAACCGCAAGTTTTCCATTCAGCTGGACACGCTCGCGGCGATCCTGACCGACGATCAGATGGCGATCGATAGCAGCCTGGTGACCACGGAGAAAAAAACCATTACCACCTATTTACCGGATACCAACCGGATCAAAAAACAGGAGCATCGCTCTTTTTTACGTCAACTGTTCAGCAGCAAGAAGAAACGGGAGGTGTTAGACACCCCAAAAATTAAGGTTGAGGAACATTATTCCGTTGACGTGGATACCCTGGCCGTCGCCCGCCAGAACGAAGCCCTGCATGAAGTGGAGAAGATCATGCGGGAACTGGAAACCGAGCAGCACGTCCAGCGCAAGCGACTCGAACGCCAGGAACTGGAGCTGATCCAGGCAAACAGTATTTTTATCAGCCAGTTGCTGAACATTCTGAGGGACGTGGAGAATGAAGAGCTTTTACGGATGCGTGAAACGAATGACCATGCAGTCTCGGTGATGAATCAGAGTATTTCCCGCACAAACCTTTTACTGCTCTCCTTTCTGCTTGCTGCAGCCTTTCTCATATACCTGATCTACATCGACGTAACCCGAAGTAATTATTACAAAGCCCAGCTTGAAAAAGCAAAAGACAGGGCCGAAGAGCTAAGCCAGATCAAGCAACGCTTTCTGGCCAACATGAGTCATGAGATCAGAACCCCCTTACAGTCGATTATCGGATTTGCCGAGCAGTTACAGCAAGACGGCAAAAATCAGCGGGAGGCGGCGGAGGCTATCCACAGCTCGTCCGAACACCTCTTGCATATCGTTAACGAGGTTCTTGACTACAGCAGGATATCTTCCGGAAACTTTAGCCTGGAGAAAGAACCCTTCAGCCTGCTGACGGTGGTCAGGGAAGTTGAGGCTGCCATGCGCATACAGGCCGAAAGAAAAGACCTCACCTTCATACTTGACGCAGAACAGGCCTCCGGGTATAGTTTGCTGGGAGACTCGTTCAGACTGCGGCAGATCCTGTACAATTTGATCGGCAACGCGGTTAAGTTCACCAGTCGGGGATTTGTGCGGTTGTCGGTAAAGACCGCCGAAACCGACAATGAGGTCCGCTGCATTTTCGAGATCACCGATACCGGCATCGGCATGTCGCCTGAGGAACTGGAGAAGATCTTTAATCAGTTTGAGCAGGCGAACACCCACATTGCAAAAAATTACGGTGGCACCGGACTGGGACTCACCATCGTCAAGTCGCTCATTGACGCTCAGCAAGGAAATCTGGAAGTCTCCAGCAAACCCGGCTTCGGATCGACCTTCCAGGTAACATTAAAATTTGAAAGGTGTTCGTCAATTGCTGAAGACGAGAAACCGGACAAAGAAATGAAAATAAGGGAGCGTTTCCCGGGCAAGATCATGGTGGTGGATGATGACCCGCTCATCCTGCGTTTGTGCTCGTTAATATTCAGCAACAATGAGATCCGTCACATCTCCTTTCAGGATCCTGATCAAGTCCTTGGACTGCCTCCTGATGACGAGATCACGCATGTTTTGCTCGATATCCGGATGCCCTCCATCAGCGGAGTAGACCTGTGTCATGCCCTGAAAAAACGATATCCCAGGAAGACTTCATTCATTGCGCTCACCGCCCATGTGCTGAAAGAAGAAAGAGAAAGCATCCTCGCAGAAGGTTTTGATGCGATCCTTTCAAAACCGTTCCATGAAAGTCAGTTGCTCGACGCCCTCAGGAACAATGGCCATCCGCGCGCGAAACTGCCCGCCGTGACACCGGATCTTTCCGCGCTCCGGCAGATGACCTTGAACGATGAAAGCTTGTTTCAATCCGTACTGGTGCAGTTTGTCGAAGAGACTACCCACGATGTCAGAAACCTGTATCCGCTTTTGCAATCAACTGATACGGCAAGGACGAGAGAAATTGTCCATCGATTATCCGGCAGGCTGTCGCAGATCGGCATACGCAATCTGGGAACTCAGTTTCAGCAGATTGAAATTCAGATCGTGGGAGGCCGGACGGTACAGGAACTCTCGGGCGAAATTGAAAGAACTCTCGAGCGACTCGAAGAGCTGATTGCCCAACTGCGACTCACCACGATGGAGCACCTGAACTAACTGTGCATTTTAATCTTGCATTACTTTTTCATGATTCATGTGAGCCAAAACGACCCGTGCGCTTGCGTTACAGAACTATTTTCCTTCACCCTGCATTGAGCTGCAGTTAACTGGCTTCAACTGCGTTAAACCCTACTCGATTCCGTACTTATCCATTTTCAGGTACAGCGTCTTTCGGTCTATGTTCAGGATACGGGCTGCCTTTGATTTATTATAACGGACTTCCTGAAGGGTCTTCAGGATCATTTCGCGCTCCTGAACTTCCTGCAGCGCTTTGAGATCGTAAACACCTGCCGTCTTTTCTTTGATCTCCATCGCCCGCATATTTTCGATCATCTCCACCGGAAGGGTATTCAGCGATACGTTGTCCCCGGTTGTAAGCAATACGGCACGCTTCACCACATTTTTCATTTCACGCAGATTGCCCGGCCAGTCGTAATTCTCGAATAACCTCAGCACTTCATCATCAAAGCCTTTCACATGGCGCTGCAACTCTTCATTGGCGCCTTCCCGGAAGAAAGTAAGGAACTCATAAAGATCTTTTCCCCGCTCCTTTACAGAAGGAACCTTGAGCTTGAATTCATTTAGACGATGGTACAGGTCTTCCCGGAATTCCCCCTTTCTGACACTTTCGGCAAGATCATCGTTTGTTGCCGTCAGGATCCGCACATCCACCCGTATGTCTTTGTTGCTTCCGATCGGCTGGACGATCCTTTCCTGAATGGCGCGCAACAATTTGACCTGAACATCATAAGAAAGATTTCCCACCTCGTCGAGAAAAATTGTTCCTTTATGAGCCGCTTCAAACTGACCGATCTTGTCAGTCATCGCCCCGGTAAAACTTCCTTTTACATGGCCAAATAATTCACTGCCGGCAAGCTCTTTTGACAAGGAGCCGCAATCCACCGCCACAAAAGGGCCCTTCGATCGCGGACTCAACAGATGGATTGTCCGGGCGACATTTTCCTTGCCGGTGCCACTCTCCCCTTCGATCAGTACAGACATATTGGTAGGAGCCACCAATTTCACCATTTCGTGCAGCTCCCTGGCAACCTGACTGGTACCCAGGACGATCTGGCTTTTTACAGGACTTACCGGCGCCGTTACTTTTTCTTTCTTCAGCGCCTGCTCAAGGATCATCAGCAACTCATCCGGATTAACCGGTTTTGTAATGTATTCGTGTGCGCCTGATTTAATGGCTTTCACGGCCGTGCGGATATCTGAAAAACTGGTCATGATCACGACCGGTATCGAAGGTTTTGTCTTCTTGATTTCAAGCAACAGTTCCATACCCGTCGTATCGGGAAGCCGGTAGTCGAGCAGTATGAAATCGAAACTTTGCGATTCAAAAGCTTTCAACCCATCTTTTCCCTTGTGGGATATCGTTACCTGGTAACCCTTCTTCGTGAGAAATCCTTCCAGTATCCTGGAAAATGTCAGATCATCTTCGATCAGTAAAATTGAGGCCATATTAGGGCCTGAAAATAAAAAGAAAAGCTGGAATTTCTTCCAGCTTTTCGATTACTCTCGTATTACGTTTAAAGCGTGCGCTTTTTCGTTATCCCCTTACGGTTTTTCAGTGGCTGTCGCATCACCTGATTGCTCAGTTTCAGTTGACTCAGTTTCGGTTGATTCAGTTTCTGTTGATTCGCTCTCGGGAGCTGACTCAGTTTCTGTAGCCGATTCATCCTGTGACTCTGTAGCAGACTGATCGCTCTGCGTTTCTACAGACTGGTCACCTGTTGTTTCAGTTGATTCCTCTGATTGTTCAGTCTCGGTTTCAGTTGATTGCTCGTTCTGGTTGTACTGATTGCTCTCAGTGCTTTGCGCGGGTTGTCCATTCTGGTCCATCTGACCATTCTGGTTGCTTTCAGCACCCTGACCTTCCATGCCTTCAACTTCCTTACCTTCTTTGTCGAACGCTACAGACTTAGTCTCTGCGCCATTCTTCAGTTCTACGATATAAACTTCTTCTTCCGCTACACCGGTAGCGTTATTGTTACCTTCCTGAGCGCTGGTGCTGTCAGATTCCATGGAAGAAGATCCTTTCGCCTTAAAAGTTCCGCTTACTAACCATCCGCGGTACTCCTGTCCCTCAAGTGCTCGCTTAACTTCATCCGGCAGGTCAGTGGAGGCGATTCTCTCACGTTCCTGATCCTGACCAGGCATAGCCTGCGCGTCCTGAGGCTGCGTTTCAGTTTGTGTTTCAGTTCTGTATTGGTTGGATGTTGTGTCCTGTGTGTCCTGTGCAGTCACCGCCACGATCCCCCCAAACATAAAGCATAGGGCAAACATTACTTTTTTCATCTTATTGCAAGTTTAGTTGAACATATTTACCCCTATAAGCCGAATAATATGCCATGGCCAAAAAAAGATCATCAGCCCGCTGACAATCAGCGTATTAAGATGAAGCGGCGTTGCCGTGACGAAGAAAATTGTTGAATGATTCTACAATCCTGGGAAAATTAAGAAACAGTCCCAAGGCCAGGCTATGGGCAACAGGTGTTGCGAATGCCTAACGACGGTGCGGCAATCAACAGGACGCATCATCATGCGTCCCTACCACCCGCCGCATGGCGCAAGCCTGATGACTGATTACTATGCACTGATTACTGATTACTGGTTACTGGTTACTGATTACTGGTTACTGTATTTTAACTTCACCGGATTCTCATTATCTTAATGTTCTGAACCCCCTGTCTATGCAGCAGAAAAATACCGCCTTCCGC
>JBARAD010000158.1:0-1503 GCA_049791675.1 Chryseosolibacter sp. | reverse complement strand
GAAAGCTCAATTACGTAAACCCGATATCTCACCGACTAGCTATATTTTCATTACGAGCAGACATGACTTGGACCTAAGGACATTCATTTTATAGACAACACACGAAAGATACCGATACTCATGCATTTTTTTCCGACCTTCATCAAAGTTATAGTCCCTTTCCTCTAAGCCATTCACAATAGCGGTAATCGACAGACCGATAGGCTCATCACTTTTCTCAGCATGTCTGTGATAAGGTGCGCGTTGTCACGTGTCCGTTGTTGTGGTAACGGCTCCGTTGTTAATCTGATAATTGTTTCTGCTTAGCCTTCGCCGCTGCTACCGATTGATCAAAATGTCGATTGGAATAATACATGGTTACTGAATCCACTGTCGTTCAAAAAAAGAAAGGAAAGAAAAAAACAGACTTGCGGAGCTTAAACTATTTGCTATAAGATATTTGATGTAAATTTTCAGCACACTTGGACTCAGGATTATCAGAATCGAATGGACTACCATGCAAAACGCTTCGGAACATATTTCAGACCTGCTGGCCGGGATTTATCGTAAAGAGTCGCGCCCGGTTTTTGCCACGCTGATTCGCTTGCTAGGAGACTTCGACCTTGCCGAAGATGCTTTGCATGATGCCTTCAAGGCTGCCCTTGAGCAATGGACCGAAAATGGCATTCCCTCCAACCCGAGGGCGTGGCTTGTTTCCACTGGACGGTTTAAAGCAATCGACCGGATACGGCGTCAATCAAAATTTGACCCGTTGCAGATACAGCAAGTCCAGCAAATGGTGACTGGTACCGCTGACCCTTCGACACAGATTGATAAAGAGATCGAAGACGATGTGCTCCGGCTGATCTTCATCTGCTGCCATCCCGCACTGGCGCTCGATACGCGCACGGCCATGACGTTGCGTGAGGTTTGTAATCTAACCACCGAAGAGATTGCCAGGGCATTTCTTGCCACCGCATCCACCATTGCGCAGCGGATTGTCCGGGGCAAAGCCAAAATCCGCGAGACAAAGATCCCTTTCGAAGTTCCACAAGAACATGAACTACCGGATCGGCTCGCGGCTGTACTCCAGGTAATTTACCTTGTATTCAACGAGGGGTATTACGCCTCGTCCGGTGAATCGGTAACGCGCGTTGACCTTTCAAGCGAAGCGATTCGACTCGGGCGTCTCGTGCACGACCTACTGCCTGATCCCGAAGTCACAGGATTGCTTGGACTCATGCTGCTACACGAATCCCGCCAAGCCGCCCGTACCACGCCGACGGGAGACCTTATCCTGTTGGAAGATCAGGACCGTTCGCGCTGGGATCGCGATATGATTGAAGAGGGATTGTCCCTTGTAGAGCGGGCGTTTTCATCCAAGCCGCCAGGCCTGTATACCCTCCAGGCAGCCATCGCGGCGCTGCATGCTGAAGCGAAGCGTCCCGAAGACACTGACTGGGCACAGATCGCCCGACTCTACACGCTGTTGCTGCGCATAAACCCCTCCCCCGTTATTGAATT
>JBARAD010000157.1:0-4774 GCA_049791675.1 Chryseosolibacter sp. | reverse complement strand
CCTCCGAGCAGCACAATGAGCAGTGAAATGACAAGGGAGAGGACGGGTCTTCGAATGAAAATGTCAAACATGATTACTACAGGCTTCTGTTTTAACTCAAATAAAAAATATCAGCAGGTTATCGGATAACGTTTATCCGCTGAGGTCCATCAGTAAAATGCGCTTTAACCCTTCTTAAAGCGAAGGGAGTGGGATTAAAATATCCGGACATCCAATATTGACGTGCGTGCCGTTACAGCATTACCATCACGCTATCCATGTGCACCTGTTTTGGTATGATGCGCATGCCATCGCGAATCTCCTGAATGCCTTCAAATACGATCTGATCGCCTGACTGAAGGCCTGATTCAACAATGTAATAGTGGGAGAACCTGGTTTTCGGGATGAAGTTTCTCATCCGTACCTGGTTGGTGGAGTCCACTACAAACACAAAATTCTTATCCTGTATTTCGAATACAGCTTTTTGAGGGATCATGATGGCGTCGGTCAGCGTGTTGGACAATCTGATCTTGCCCGTTGCGCCATGCTTCAGGATGGAATTGGGATTGGGGAACCGCGCGCGGAATGAGATCGATCCTGTGCTGGCCTGGAACTCTCCGCCCATGGTTTCAACACTTCCCTGGAAAGGGTAGTTGGTTCCGTCGGCCAGCAGAAGGGTGACGAGCTTATTGCGCCCTGCTGTTTCTGCAACCGTTGCTTTTACATATTCGAGGTATTCACCTTCCGATACGTTAAAATAGACGAAGACCTGGCTGATATCGGAAACCGTAGTAAGTAGCGTGCCATGGTCGATGAGACTTCCTACTTTGAAAGGGATGCGATCGATGAGGCCCTGAAAGGGTGCCCGGATACTGGTATAGGACAATCTCAGTTCCGCATTTGATTTTGCCCAGCGGGCTTGTTCTATTTTGGCGAGCACCGCCTTGAGTTTTGCCGCTGCAACACTGAGTTCCGTTTCCGATATTACTTTCTTCTCCACCATTATTTTCAGGCGATCGACTTCCAGTTCGGAAGCTTTTGCCTCTGCGATGGCGCTTTCGAGGTTAGCATTTGCTTTTGCGAGCTCTGCGCGATATTCTTCGTCGTTGATCTTAAAGAGAATCTGGCCTTTTTTTACGACCTGTCCTTCATCGACATAAATTTTTTCGAGAAATCCCTGCACCCGGGCCCGGAGCTCTACATTTTGGACGGCCTGGATGTCGGCGACATATTCACGAAAGAGGTTTGTATCCTTCACCATTACGTTTGTTACCGGGAGCACTTTGGGTGCCGCGTCTTCCGTGGATACAGCAGTCTTCTCCGTGTTACAGGCTGTCACGAGTACTGCTACGACCGGGATCAGGGAATTAAACCATCTCATTCTCGAAAAAAAAAGTTTTGTCATGATTTCTATTTACTTGTTTCAGATCCGGGACACACGCTGTTCCATTGAGTGGAACTACCAAACTTCAAAACTTTGAAGAAGCAAAAGTTGCACCAACTCGTGATTATCGAAAGCATTCTTTAAAAAAATACAACCGCTTACATAAAAAATATTATCAGATATATATCAGAGACATTGTGGTTGTGGTCATCAGCGTCATCGTGGCTCAGAGAAGCCGGATCTGCACAAGACACATCTGTTTCATCGTCATTTAAACGGTAAAACTAGTCTATGCAGGAGAAAGAAATTTGATGATGTAAGAAAAATACAGGATGCGCGAAATAGATGGTTTTCATTTGTTTTGATGAGACCTCTGCCCCGGGGCCTTGATGATTTATGAAATGTACCCGGGTTAAAATAGTATATTTACTCGTGTTAAAATATTATTTTAACATGGGTACATTTTGTTTATCCCGGATCACTATGCGGTAATAACACTACTGGGAAACGAGATTTCGTTAACTTTTTTATTCTCCGAAAGCCTGGTTTACCGTCACATCATTTTTCTGCATGGGACCTGGCGTGCTTCTTCCATTGCTGATGAGTCCGCTTTGAAGCGCCAATATTTTTCTGACCACGTCCGGATTTTCCGATGCAAGATCGGTGGTCTCTCCGATGTCATGGGCGAGGTTGTAGAGTTGGGGTGTCTTGGTGCAGATGAGTTTCCAGGAACCTTGTCTAACGGACTGAAGGCCGTCATAGCGGCAGGCGACGGCATGTTCGCGCACGGATCTTTTACTTCCGTTCAGCAGTGGAAGGAGACTGAAACTATCTTCTCCTGCGTTGTCGGGTAGTGTGATGTCAAAAATTTCAGCCAGTGTCGCCATGATGTCCGCTTGAAGCACCAACGCGTCAGAGATGTCTCCTTTTGTTATGCCCGGGTAATGTATGATGAAGGGCGTGCGGTGTCCTCCTTCCCAGACGTCACCTTTATAACCGCGCAGGGGGCCGCTCGCAAAATGCCCCCGTGTTTCGAGATCCTTCACACCGATGTAGGGTCCGCAGCCGTTGTCACTGAGGAAGATGACCATCGTCTTGTCGTCAATCCCGTTGGCTTTCAGTGCATCCATCACCTGGCCCACGACATCATCTGTCTGCATGACGAAATCTGCGTATTCGTTATGCAGGCCGCTTTTGTTCTTCCATTGAGCTTCAACAGCCAGCGGGGTATGCGGGGAGGTCAGGGAAAAAAACAGGAGGAAGGGGCTGCCGGCCCTTGCTTGTTGACGGATGTAGCTTGTGGCGTGTATCGCGAGCGTTGGTAATACCTTTTCAAGGTCCCAGTCCTTTAGCGCAGGTCCCTGAAAGCTGGCCTGGTTGACGTTTACCTGACCACGTCCCAGCAGTTCATCGGGAATACCCACAGTGTGTTCATTCTTTATAAAGCAGAAAGGTGGCCAGTTTGGTACATCTGTGCCGAAGTAGGTGTCGAAACCAAGAGACGTAGGTCCCCCCGTGATCGGTTTGGAGAATGTTCTTGCCCAGGCCTCGCGGTCTTTCTGCGTGACCGCGGACCTTGGCGCCGAACCATTTCCTGTATTTCCTTCGAACGGTCCTATATCCGTAAAATGGGGCTGGTCTTCAGGTGTGATGGGCCAGTTCCATCCGAGATGCCATTTTCCGATGGCCGCGGTGTGATAGCCTGCCTGCTTGGCAAGGCCCGCAATCGTGAGCCGTTCAGGCGTGATCAGGGGTCGTTCCCACATATCCACGATACCCTTCTGCAACCGGGATCGCCAGTGATAACGTCCGGTCAGCAGCGTGTAACGCGAAGGCGAACAGATGGCTGAAGACGAATGCCCGTCCGTAAACCGCATTCCTTTTTGGGCAAGGCGGTCAATATTCGGTGTCGGGATCTTTCCGCGGTCGACGTTATAGCATTGAACGTCGCCGTAACCGAGATCATCGGCGAGAATGATCACAATATTCGGCCTTGTTTGCGACCAGCAGCTAAGTCCGGCGCCGATGCAGAACAGGGCAGTGATCAGGGTCAGAAATGCCATCTTCCTGACGACAAAAGCAAAGCGTTTTATAATGCCGATCCGGTTCATGCTGATAACGTGATTTCCTGAAGGTACTGTTTGTTCAAGAACTTTGAAATTGCAGCCAGGCATTTCAGATGAAGATTTTTTTGGTGATATTTAGGGAGCAGCTCACGAAACCCTGATACAATACCTATTTTATGGAAACCACGCTGAATGTACGCGCAAAACAAAAGGACAAAGATTCCAAGTCACTTGCCCAGCCGTTAACAGGCCGGATCACCTCTGTGGATTTTTTCCGCGGCATCACCATGTTCCTGCTGATTGGAGAAAGCACACTACTGTATCATCACATTGAGTCGGTGGAAAACAGCAGTGTGATGGACTGGTTCGGAAGGATGTTCACGCATCATGAGTGGCATGGTCTGCACTTCTGGGATCTGATCCAGCCTTTCTTCATGTTCATTGTAGGCGTGGCGATTCCTTTCGCTGTCGCCAACAGGAAAAGGAAAGGTGACTCCGATCAGACGATCTTTAACCATGCGGTGCAGCGCGCCTTTCTGTTGCTGTTTTTTGGATGGGCTTTATATTGTATGGGCGCCGGTAAAATTGTATGGAGGTTTCAGAATGTGCTGGCGCAACTATCGGTCACCTATCTCGTCGCGTTTTTAATAAGGAATAAAAGTTTTTCGTTTCAGATCGCCTTCACGTTCGTCATACTTTTGCTCACCGATCTTGCGTACCGGTTATTTCCGGTGGAAGGGTTCAATCATCCGTGGGTGCCTTATGAAAATCTCGGGGCATGGGTCAATAATAAGATCGAAGGAGTTGACAAAGCCAGCATCTGGGCTTCGTTAAACGCTATTCCGACAATAGCCCATACGGTGTGGGGAGTGTTGTGCGGCTGGATCCTGATGAGTGAGCGGACCGCTGCTGAGAAGATCCGCATTCTGGTTATCGCGGGTGTCACCGGACTGGTCATTGGTTACGCATTGGACTGGATGGACATCACGCCGATCATTAAAAAGATCGCGACGTCGTCGTTCGTTTTTGCCAGTGGGGGATGGGCCATTCTCGCGTTGTGTTTTTCATACTGGTTGATAGACGTTAAAAAGCAGTTCATTGACGGATCTCAATTCTTCATCATCGTGGGAATGAACTCTATTTTCATTTATCTTTTCATGCACGTAGGCGGGGCGGATATTATCAGCCAGATGTTCACACCGTTCACAAAAGCATTTTTCTCCTGGGGAGGAGCGCTGACCGCAGGCATCATCAACAGTTTGCTAGTATGGGCTGCGTTGTGGTATATCTGTTACTGGCTGTATAAGCGGAGGATATTTTTTAGGATATAGGGGAAGTTCGGCAG
>JBARAD010000156.1:0-29154 GCA_049791675.1 Chryseosolibacter sp. | reverse complement strand
CTTAGAAACTGAAGCGGAGGTTATTTTCGAAAAATTCTGGCCTTTCAACAGGGGATATCTCAAAAGAATCTTCGATGATAAATTCTTTCGCGCTTCCCTGAGGACCGGACCTCCGGTCTGGGAAATTGGTGCAGGCGCGAACATGGCTTTCCGCAACAATATATTTAATGAAGTGGGATACTTCGATGAGCGGCTCGATGTCGGCAAGGCTGGATGCAGCGGAGATTCGGAATTATGGTACCGGATCCTTGCGAATGGATTTGCCATCGAATACAACCCGCTTGCGGTAGTGTGCCATAAACACCGTGATTCCATGCCAGGATTACGCAGACAATTGTATTCCTACATGCGCGGCTTTACGGTCGCGATCCTCATTCAGTATCAGCGCTTTGGCCATCGTGGAAATCTTCAACACCTGTTCACGGTATTGCCTCCTTATTACCTGTCGTTGTTAAAAAAAGGATTTCCACGATATCACTTCCAATACAAGACCGTGTTCGCAGAGTTGCGCGGCATCATGTCAGGATTGTTTTATTACATCAGGCACAGGAACACCGATTCAAAAATCTACAGCAATGACACCTTCTGATAAGTTACAGAAAAAACCCCTGGTTTCGGTGATCATCCCCTGCTTCGACCAGGGAAGGTTCCTGGGCGAGGCTATTACCAGTGTTCAGAAGCAAACGTACCCCAACATCGAGATCATTGTCGTGAACGACGGATCCACGGACAATACGCAACAGGTGGCCGTTTCATTCGCCAACGTGAAATATTTTTATCAGCCCAATGCCGGATTGTCCGCTGCCCGAAACCACGGCCTTTCCCACAGCAACGGCCTGTTCCTGGTGTTTCTTGACGCCGATGATATTCTTTATCCGGAGGCAGTGGCCTGCAATGTGGAATATCTGCTGCAGAACCCTTCATGGGCCTTTGTTTCCGGGGGACATGACAAGGTAGATGAATGGCTTAACCCTTTGGAGAATCAGGACGAGGCCGGCACTATATCGTGTGATCACTACAAAGCTTTGCTGCGCGGAAACTATATCGGCATGCATGCTGCAGTGATGTACCGCTGCAGGGTGTTCGATGAATTCCGGTTTGATACAACGCTCAGGGCATGCGAAGACTATGATTTGTATTTCAGGATCGCACGGAAATACCCTGTGGGAGCACACGGGGAGAAGCTCGCTGCGTATCGCCAGCATGGTGAAAACATGTCGGCCAAGATCCTGAACATGCTTCAGCAAGTCCGTATGGTGCACACCCGGCAAATTTCTGTCCTGGCGAATGAGGAAGAAAAAAGCGCCTGGAAGGATGGTAAAACTATCTGGACCAAATATTATGCGAACGTGCTGTACAGGCAATTGTTCAACGCCATCGAACACGAAAGACGGTGGCCTTCACTTCCGGAAATGAAATTGATCGCGCGGGCCATGCCCTCTAGATTCAGGGATTACGTAATTAAGAAGTTGCGTCATCATGTGCTCGACCAGCTGAAGCATCGCCTTCCGGGTGCTATGCTCAGGAGTCTGCATCGCGCCGGCTTGTATCGCCACTATACTCCACGGCCTGGTAAAGTTGTTGCCGGCGACTTTGATCGTGTTACTCCCTTCAGCGCCGATTTCGGTTTTGACCGGGGTGGTGCCATCGACCGGTATTACATCGAAAAGTTCCTGGAGGAAAACCGGCACCATGTCCGCGGTACTGTGTTGGAGATCGGTGATAATGAGTACACCCTGCGCTTCGGAGGAGATAAGATATTGCAGAGCGATATCCTGCATGTCGATCATAGCAACACAAGGGCGACATACATCGGCGACATAACAGATGTACCGCAAATTCCTTCCGGGAAATTTGACTGTATCATCTTTACGCAGACCCTTCACCTGATCTATGATTTTAAAAGTGCGTTGAAAACGTGTTACCGCATTTTAAAGCCGGGTGGCTGTCTTCTGCTGACCGTACCGGGTATCAGCCACATTGACCGGGGCGAGTGGAAGGATTACTGGCTGTGGTCTTTCACCGATGCTTCTATCAGGAAACTGATGGCGGATACTTTCAACGGTTCTGCGGTGAATATCAGTACGTATGGTAACGTATATGTTGCGGCGGCGTTCTTGTATGGTATGGGGCTGCCGGAGTTTAGAAAGGAGTTTTTGTTTCATCACGATCCGAGCTATCAGGTCATCATATCGGCGGCTGCCGTAAAAGCTTAGTTATGTTTCACGATATTTTATACAGGCTGAAGAAGATCAGGCAGGAAAAGTCGGTGATTTTGATGTATCACCAGGTGTGCGAACGTCGCGACGATCCGTGGGAGCTCGCCGTGCATCCCGGTCATTTTCAGTCGCAACTGGAGTACCTCAGGAAAAATTTTGATGTCGTTCCGATGTCGGATCTGGCTGACGGCATCAGCCGCCGTAAAATGAAAAGATCTGTTGCCATCACTTTTGATGATGGCTTCAAAGACAATTATACGAATGCCGCGCCCTTGCTGGATTGGCTTGAAGTGCCTGCAACTTTTTATGTAGCCACAACTGCGATACAGAACGGAGCTGTTTACTGGTGGGATGCATTGCAGCATTTGATTTTTCACGCTGAGGTGCTGCCGCGGCGGTTTGAGATGGTGATCAACGGTGAATGGGTACAGTTTACTTTTCAGGCAGACCATGTGCTCACGAAACGCCTGATGCATCAGATCTGTGCCTGGAATTACAATCTTCCTGTTCCCAACGAGCGGGTCGCGCTTTACATGCTTTTGTGGTACAACATAAAACCGCTTGCATGGTCGCAGCAAAATTCCATTCTCGCCGGCATCAGAGACTGGGCCGGACAGAAAGATATTCCACGCCATGAAAACGAAACCATGAGCATCCGGCAAATGCAGGAACTGAGCCGTAATCCGCTTTTCAGTATTGGCGCACATTCGGTTAACCATGCGATGCTTTCCAAACAAGAGCCCATGGACCAGGCGTATGAGATTCAAGAGAGCAAACGGCAGCTTGAGTCATGGCTTGGAAAGCCGGTAAACGGTTTTGCGTATCCCTATGGAAACTACAGCGAAGTGACGCAACAGATCATAAGGGAGTCCGGCTTCAGGTATGCGGTTTCCACGGAGGCAAAACCTGCGACGGAAGAAGATGATCCTTACGCGCTTCCGCGGATCCAGGTGAAGAACTGGAGTGTATATGAATTTGCGTCGAAGTTAAATGAAATGATCCATGAATAAGCAGACGATGAAAGACGGTGCTGATCCCCTTGTATCGGTAGTGGTGTGTTTCTTCAATGAAAAAGTTTTTTTGGAAGAAGCAATTCAAAGTGTTTTCCGCCAGGACTACAGCCACTGGGAAATACTCCTTGTGGATGATGGCTCGACGGATGAAAGTACGCACATCGCGAAGTCTTATGCGTCGCGCTTTCCGGACAGAATCACTTATGTGGAGCATGCTTATCATCAGAACAAGGGGCTCAGTGCAAGTCGCAACGCCGGGATAAAAAGATCACAGGGAGCATATGTAGCTTTTCTGGATGCCGATGATGTGTGGATGTCCGACAAACTGAGCGCGCAGCTTGCAATTTTCAGAAGTCACCCGGAGGTGACCGTGCTGCTTGAGGCGTCGCTATACTGGAATTCATGGAAAGATGAAAGAAAAGAAGACACCCTGGTGGAGATCGGAGTAAGCGAAGGTGTTTACCGGGCGCCGCAGCTCATGCTTTCCCTTTATCCGCTGGGCAAAGGCGCCGCGCCATGCCCTTCTGGAATCATGGTTCAGCGCGCGGTGATGCGTCGCTGTCCTTTTGAAGAATTGTTTCGCGGCATCCTGCAGATGTATGAAGATCAGGCTTTCCTCTGCAAGGTATATCTGAAGGAGACAGTGTATGTTTCACACGCGTGCCATAATAGATACAGACAAAGACCTCAATCGCTCGTGGCCTCGGTGCATGATTCGGGGAATTATCACAAGGTGAGGAGTTATTATCTCTACTGGTTCAGGGACTATCTGCATGGACAACCTCTGCGTTATAAAGCAGTAGAAAGATTGTTGCGGAAAGCCCAGATGCCCTACCGTGAGCCGATGCTTTATAAGATCACAGTAGACTTCCCGAAACTCGTCCGGAAGATTTTGATACGACTGCTCATCCGCCTGGGCATTTTAAATTACAGCAAGTCATGGTAACACCGCGCGTCACCGTTCTCATGCCCGTGTACAATGCGTCCGCTTATTTGCGCGAGGCCATTGACAGTATACTCAGTCAGTCTTTCAAGCCGTTTGAATTTCTCATCATCGACGACGGCTCCAGTGATGATAGTGCGGACATTATTTCCTCCTACACCGATCCGAGGATCCGTTTTGTCAGCAATGAGCGGAATCTTGGAATAACGCCTACTTTAAATAAAGGAATCGCGCTGGCTTCCTGTGAACTGATCGCACGCATGGATGCGGATGATATCAGTCATCCGCAACGGATCCAGAAACAGTTTGGGTTTATGAAACGAAATCCGGATTGCGCTTTGCTGTCGACCTGGGCACGTGTCATCACGGAGGATAAGAAGCTCATCAGACTGGAGCGTTATCGCAGTAATTTTTACTACTACAACCTCACGTTTGAGTGCTGGATGTATCATCCTACGATCATGTTCCGGAAGTCCGCCGTGGAGGAAGCAGGAATGTATGCCATGCCTTATTCTGAGGATTATGATCTGTTCTGGCGGATGTCGACCCAGTATCGGGTGGCCAACCTCGCGGAGGCGCTTGTCGATTACCGCATCTCATCGACGAGTCTTAATGCTGTAATGAAAAAGACTGAGTACGATATTGCGAATGAAAGAAATGTTTTGCGCAATATCCGCTATTATCTGGGTGACGATTTTCAGATCTCCCATGCTTCACTGGAATGTCTGCGGCATAACTTCCGACCATTCATAACGAATTATGATCGTTCTGCAGTGCTGGAGACTTTGGAGATACTCGATGCCGTCACCGAAAAGATCGCGCAAAAAGAAAATCCCAATCGTGACATTCAGTCAATCCGGCGCGCCCGGTATTTCAAGCGTAAATTTATTCTAACGGAATTGAGCAAGGCCCTGCCTTTACTGGAGGGGGTTGAGTTGTTGGTTCGTGCACAGGCTTGGTCCACGCTATTTTTCCTCATCAAGAATTATGCGAAGTGGCATGTTAAACAGCAATTTAAAATATTCCGGAGTTACAGCAATGGAACATTATTCAGAGGATTCAGTTCTCAGGCAGCCAAGAATTCCTGATTCACCGCCGATCGTCAGACCGTTGACACCTGGTATGGACCGGCCCTTGTGGTCGGTAATGATACCGGTGTACAACTGTTCAGCGTATCTGGTCAAGACGCTTGCATGCGTTTTGGGACAGGATCCGGGTGCATCGCGTATGCAGATAGAAGTGATCGATGATGCAAGCACCGACGCAGATGTGGCGGCGCTTGTCCGGGAGATCGGTCAGGGCCGTGTATCCTATTTCCGCCAGCCCGGCAATGTGGGAAGCTTACGGAATTTTCATACCTGTCTTGAACGGTCACGGGGTTATCTCGTTCATATTCTTCATGGTGATGACCTTGTGCATGGCGGGTTTTATGAAAAGATGGGATTGTTATTTGAAAAATATCCTTCGCTGGGTGCAGGTTTTTGCAGATACGCCTATATCAATGAGACCGGCCGCACGCTCTACAATCAGGATCCGGAGATGGAGGACGCAGGAATCCTTCCGCACTGGCTGGAACGCCTGGGTGAAAGACAGCGGATCCAGTATGTGGCCATGGTGGTGAAGCGCGAGGTATATGAAACACTCGGTGGCTTTTACGGCGTCGAATACGGTGAAGACTGGGAGATGTGGATGCGCATTGCGGCGCGCTATGATACGGGTTACTGCCCGGAGATACTGGCGTCATACAGAAAGCATCATTCATCCATTTCCGGGAAGTCTTTTGTGACGGGAGGAAATATGGTTTCGTTGGATTGGGTGATGGAGAAGATACGCGTGCATTTGCCGGCGCACCGACGCGCCGCCATCCTGCGGACAAGCCGGAATTTCTATGCGCATTATGCGCTGCGTGTGGCCAATGCGCTGTGGAAGAATTTTAGGGATAAGCGGGGTGCTTCTGTCCAGGCGATGGCCGCCTGGAACATGAGCAAGGATGTGGGGTTGTTATATAAGATCATCAAACTGTATACACGAATTACCCTCAACATATGAAACCGCAAGGAGTATCCATCATTATCTGCTGTCACAACGGAGCAGACCGCCTTCCCGAAACCATCCGTCATATTGCACGTCAGCATGTGTCGTGGTATATACCGTGGGAATTGGTCATTATTGACAACGGCAGCACGGATGACTCCGCGACAGTCGCCCGGATGGAATGGCAGAAGCACAGGGTGGATGCTTATCTGAGGATCGTGAAAGAACCGGTGCTCGGTCTCAGTTACGCACGGGCGAAAGGTTTTAAGGAAGCGCGTTATGAATACATGATCATGTGCGACGATGATAACTGGCTGGCGGAAAATTACGTGGCGACAGCTTTCCAGATCATGTCGGGGCAAAGCAGCATCGGTGCGCTTGGTGGATTTGGCAAACTTGTATTTGAGGTCGATCCTCCCGTTGAAGAATTGTCATGGATCTTTGCCGCGGGCCCCCAGGCATCCAGGTCCGGAAAAGTTGCTGAAAACAAAGTGTATGGAGCAGGGTGTGTCATCCGTTATGGTGCCTATCTGAAGTTACTGAACAGTGGATTCAAAAGTCTTCTGACGGATCGGAGGGGGGTTGAACTCAGCTCAGGTGGTGACTATGAATTGTGTCTGGCCCTGGCCATTTTGGGCTATGATATCTGGTATGATGAACGACTGCGTTTCACCCATTTCATCACGCGTGAACGCCTGACCTGGGAATACTATAAAAAGTACGCTTTCGAAAGTTCGAAGGGTTTCAACGTATTGTCATCGTACAAAATGATCGCCGGGAATACGCCCGCCAATCAGTTGCCATGGCTGGCCGTGTTCAGAAATTTTCTCGTTTGCACCCGGATATTCCTGGGGATCAATGTGCGGCGATTGTACGGTCAGGGGAAACATTTGCAAAGAGCGCAGTATTTCCGGCACCTGATTTTCAAATACAAGCTGATGGCCTATTTTGTCATGTTTCGGGAGATGGTGAACACCCACAAGCTTATACTGAATTTCCAGCGTAGCTGCAGGCCGCCGCAGCATGTGCTGAAACCAATCGCGCGGAGAGTGTTTGCGCCTTCGCTTAAGCTTTCTTTCTTTTCAAAACCTTCGCGACAGCTTCCGTAATGTTGTCAGGTCCGAGGCCATACTTGGCGAGGAGTTGAGTGGGGGTGCCGCTTTCTCCGAAGCTGTCATGCACGGCCACCATTTCAATGGGGGCGGGGAAGAAGCGTGAAAGCACCTGCGATACGGCATCGCCGAGACCACCGTTGATCTGGTGCTCTTCACAGGTGACGGCGCATTTTGTTTTCTGTACTGACGCGAGGATCGCTTCGACGTCCAGCGGTTTTATGGTGTGGATGTTAATGACCTCAGCGCTGATGCCTTTTTCGGCAAGCTTTGCTTCCGCTTCAATGGCTGACCATACCAGGTGGCCACACGCAAAGATCGTCACATCCTTGCCTTCAATCATTTTGTCCGCCTTGCCAATGGTAAAAGGTCTGTCGGGCGCTGTGAAGATCGGCCAGCTGGGCCGCCCGAAGCGCAGGTAGGCGGGGCCGGTATGATCCCCCAGGGCGATCGTTGCGAGCCGTGTCTGGTTATAATCGCAGGGAACGATCACCGTCATTCCCGGCAGCATTCGCATCATCCCGATATCTTCCAGGATCTGGTGCGTAGCGCCATCTTCGCCTAGCGTTACCCCAGCGTGTGAGGCGCATATCTTTACATTTTTATCTGAATAAGCAATGGATTGCCGGATCTGGTCGTAAACCCTTCCGGTAGAAAAGTTTGCAAAGGTTCCTGTAAAAGGAATTTTTCCGCCTATGGTCATCCCTGCGGCAATGCCCATCATGTTGGCTTCCGCAATACCAACCTGGAAGAATCGCTCCTGAAATTCTTTTTTAAAAGCATCCATTTTAAGCGACCCTGTAAGGTCTGCGCATAAAGCAACGACATCCGGATTCTTCTTTCCCAATTCATGAAGGCCCACGCCAAAACCGGAACGGGTATCTTTCTTTTCTGTAAAAGTGTATTTCATCATACGGTATTGACTTTAACGCCCCCTTCGGATCTTTGCACACCATTGCGACTTGTTTCGCCGGCTTTCTCCAAAAAACGCTGTCGCGAAAGTCGCAAATATATTCCGAACTGCCAGCAGGATGGCCCCAATTCTGTTAATGTTTGTTAAAGAAGCGTTAAATCCGCCAACGGTTTAACGAAAGCGGCTCCCTTGTCGTAAACGTCCTTAAAGTAATTGGTATGGCATCACCCGGCACCACCAACCGTCAGTACCTTTTGTGGTTTTTAATAGCCCTTGCCATCGCCATTTTACCCTGGATATTGCTATCCTGAGCCGCCAATCCTCAGAACATACTCAGATTCAGCGTTTGTCCGGCTTTTACCTCAAAGTTCTTGATGGCAGTATACTTACTTCCGGGACTGCGTCCCGCCCGAAAGGCGATCTTATACCGCCCCGGCAGCAAGTTCAAAAAATGACGTGACTTGCTTTCTTCAAGGGTATGTACCCAGCGGGATTCGCCGGACTCAAGAATTTCAAACACGTTGCCAATTCCGGCAGCCAGCGTGTTGATGTTGACCGCGCCGGGAGAAGGGAGGGTGATCGTAACGGTTTTTCCGGCCTCCATTTTGATAGAAAAAATCCTCCGCGGCAGCGTAAACGTTTCAACTTCATAGTGGCCCTCGAGATACCGGCAAGCCTGGTAACTGTTTTGCTGATGGAGGATCTCTCCTTTTCCGCTTTGTCTGATAACAGCCGCGAAAGGGTTTCCCGTACGCTCGGGTTTTACGATCAGCGTACCTTGCGGAACAGGGACCCGGATAACATTATGAGCACCGTTTGTGATGCGGATGTTTTTAATATTCACCGGAGGCAGGGTGTTCACAACTACATCATAGGACAAAACGGGGTCAACCTGAACGGAGTCGGGTTTGCCGGAAGGGTCGAGATAGTGCACAAACTCATAGGCAGCGGTCTTCGTCATGCTGTTCAGGAAAGTCACGTTCAGGTTTGTTTCAACCGGAAGGCTCTTTTCATTCAGCAACTCGACGCTCACGGTTGTTTTAGCAAATGTCGTCTCAATGGATTCATTTAATATTTTGTTGAAGGATTGCGCGTTCTCCGCATCGATGAATTTTCCCACGCAGTCAAGGGCTTTGCCGCCGGGGACACCCAATCCGATAATGAACGGCCTCAGGAAGACACCTTTCTTCTGCAATTCAATAGACGCCTGGCAAGGATCCCCCCCGCAGGACTCCACACCATCCGTGATCAGGATCACAATATTGCGATACCCTGAAGTTGCGGGGAAATCTTTTGCGGCCTGAAGGAGCGAATACGTGATCGGCGTGACACCGCGGGGCGTCAGGTCTTTTATTTCACTGATAATGGAAGTGTGATTATTGAGGGCGAATGGAACTTCAAGATTGCTGTCATTACAGTTGTTGGCTTGCCTGGAATAACGATGTCCATACACTCTTAACGCCAGTTCAAGCCTGGGGTTGATCCGAAGCGAATCCACGAGTCGGGTAAGGATGCTTTTTGCGACGTCCATGCGCGACTGGTCCTTACCCCATTGGGCGTTCATGCTTCCGGAACCATCCAGCACGAATAAAATGCGAGTTTTTTCAGGAAGGGCCTGTTGGTTTACATGCTGGGCCAACAAAGATAAGTTACTCAAAAAAAACGGCAGAAACAAACAGATGGCAAAGCGTTTTTTCAGTCTCAGCATGGCGTTTATCAATATAACTGAATTTCAGCCGTGAGCGTATGCGGAGCCGAATGGATTTCACTTCCGGAAATCAAGAACGCGCGTCAGAAAAGCGCGGTCCTTGAAAAAGCTATTTCCTGTTTTTTAGTAGTCGCCAAGCGTTTCCTCCAGCTGCGCCAGAGCTTTTTTCAGTTCTTCATCATTTGGCGCTACACCGTGCCATTTATGAGATCCCATCATGAAGTCAACACCGAATCCCATATCTGTCTTCATGAGATTGAGAACAGGTTTCCCTTTTTTAGCCAGCGATTTCGCTTTCTCCAACCCTTCGAGAACCGATTCAATGTCATTGCCATGAAAGGATTGCACGATCCATCCGAAGGCTTCCCATTTGGCTTTGAGATCGAGAAGTGACATGATATGATCAACGGGACCATCGATTTGTTGTCCGTTACAATCGATCGTGGCGATCAGATTATCCACTTTGTGATGCGGCGCGTACATGGCAGCTTCCCAAACCTGCCCTTCCTGTTGTTCACCATCGCCCATGAGCACATAAACGAAACGGTCATCGCCATTCAGTTTTTTTGTTTGCGCTGCGCCGATCGCAGCGGAAAGTCCCTGACCCAGCGAACCCGACGCGATGCGAATACCGGGAAGGTGTTCGTGCGTTGCCGGATGGCCCTGGAGGCGGGAATCAATTTTTCTGAAAGTAGCCAGTTCTTTTATGGGAAAGTAGCCGGCGCGTGCGAGGGTTGCGTACCACACCGGTGAAATATGTCCGTTTGAAACAAAGAACAGATCTTCACCCTTGCCATCCATATTGAATCCGGGATCGTGTTTCATCAGGTGGAAATACAGGGCGGTAAAATATTCGGTACATCCAAGCGATCCCCCGGGATGGCCGGATTGACACGCATGAACCATACGGACGATATCCCTTCGAATCTGTGACGTGAGTTTTCTTAAACGGTTAAAGTCAGGTGCCTGGCTCATGCTATCGGTAGTTTGTCGCGAAGATGAATAAATTTGCCAACCCGGCAAAGCTTTTTGACACAAAGGGCGTGAAACACGAATTATAGTTTCTGAGGCCACAAAGGCACAAAGACACTGATTTCCTGCGCCCATTTCTTGTGCGGCCTTTCAGGCTTGCGGCCATGTGCTGCTTATCTGCCAAAATAAAGCGATATTCATCCGGTAAAAAAACCTTCTGCGATCATGGGAAAACCTTTACTGTTCCTTCCGTTCTGGCTGCTTGTTGCGGCGGGCGTTTTCGCCCAGGCGGATCTTAAAAAACTGGATGCTTATTATGCGAAGGCGCTGGCGGACTGGGAGGTGCCCGGCATGAGCGTCGCCATTGTGAAGGATGGAAAAGTTATTTTCAGCAAAGGGTATGGCGTAAAGGAAAAGGGGAAATCAGAAAAGCCTGACGCGGGTACATTGTTTGCGATTGCCTCCAATTCAAAGGCCTTTACTTCAGCAGCCATCGCCCAATTGGTGGATGCCGGTAAAATATCCTGGGATGATAAGGTCCGGAAGTACCTGCCGGATTTTGCCTTATACGATCCATGGGTTTCGGAGGAGACGACCATCCGCGACCTCTTATGTCACAGGGTGGGACTTGGCACCTTCAGCGGCGACATCCTCTGGTATCGCTCAACATTAAGTACCGACGAGATCCTGAAGCGCGTCCGTTACCTTCCACCCGCTTATGGTTTCAGGGCAGGCTACGGGTATTCCAACGTCATGTACCTGGCTGCCGGAATGGTTCTGGAAAAAGTATCGGGAAAAACCTGGCCGCAATACATCCGCGAAAACTTTTTCGAGCCACTGGGCATGCGCCGGTCGATCAGCGCGGTAAGAGACCTGGAGCGCACGGGCAACTTCGCGTCTCCCCATAAACTCGTCAACAACAAACACGAGCCCATGCCCTGGGAAGAATGGGAAACAGTAGCTGCCATGGGCGGAATCATTTCCAGCGCCGAGGATATGGCGAAGTGGATGATCTTCAACCTGAATCACGGCGTGTGGGACAGGGATACACTCCTGAGCAAGGATTCCCGGAATGAGCTCTGGACGCCGCACAATGTCTTTCCCGTTGACCATACGCGGCAACAAAAAAGTACGCACATGAGAGGGTATGCGCTCGGATGGAACGTATCGGATTACCGCGGGAAATACCGCGTGGGACATACCGGGGGCTACTCCGGAATGCTGTCCGCAGTGACACTGATCCCGGATGAAGATCTGGGAATCGTTGTGCTGACGAATGGCTTGAAAGGAATATTCACCCCGCTGATCAATTATACCATTGATGCATTTTTGAAGGCACCTGAACAAGACTGGTCGGCGGAGGCGCTGAAGAACGCGCAGCGCTTCCGGGATAAACGCATTGAGGAACGCCGGCAGGCGAAGATCACCGGAACAAAACCTACACTCAGACAGGATCAGTATTCGGGTGAATATTTTACGCCGGCCTATGGAAAGATCACCGTCAGCGAAGAAAGCGCCGGGTCAGGGGGTGGGTTGTCTCTGCGGTTGGATTTCGAACATACGCCAGACCTCTCGGCAACACTGGAGCACTGGCATCAGGACGTGTGGGAGATCAAATGGCACAAACCGGAAGTGTTGGCCTGGTTCTCCTTTGGGACTGTTCAATTCGATCTGGACAACAACGCGAAGGTTGAGGGCATACGGTTCGATGTGCCGAATGACGATCTGTGGTTTGAGGAACTGAATGCGAAGAGAGTTCGCTAAACGCTTCTGACAGATGACACGCTCCGACAAAAGAATCGACGACTATATCGACAAGTCCAAAGATTTCGCAAAGCCCATCCTCCGTTACATACGCGGGACAGTGCACAAGGCTTGCCCTGATGGAAACGAGACCATTAAATGGGGAGTTCCTCATTTTGAATACGAAGGCAGGATCTTATGCAGCATGGCCGCCTTTAAGGAACATTGCGCTTTCAGTTTCCGGCTGGCATCGCTCATGGAAGATCCGGGGCAAATTATGGAGACAAAAGGAGAGCGGTCCGGCATGGGCCATTTTGGAAAAATAAAAAGCGTAAAAGATCTTCCTGCGGAGAAAATGCTGATCCGGTACATGAAAGAAGCAATGTCATTGACCGCGCAAGGGGCGCGGAAGCCGAAGCCAGAAGCGCCGACAGTGAAAACGCTGGTCGTGCCGGAGGATTTTATCAGGATATTGAAAAAGGATAAAGCGGCTTACAAGACATTTCAGGCATTCAGTTATTCACACCAGAAAGAATACGTGGAATGGATCACAGAGGCAAAGACACCTGAAACGCGAAACCGGCGTATGGCCACTGCGGTGGAATGGCTTCAGAAAGGAAAGGGAAGGAACTGGAAATACATGTCGTAGCGATGATTCAACGCTTCACTTCCCGGTGCCGAGGATCTGGGTCGCGTGGTCCTTCGTGTTGACCTTTTCGATGATGTCCTCGATACGGCCTTTTTCATCGATGACGAAAGTAACGCGGGCCGTGCCCATATAGGTTCTTCCATACATTGACTTCTCCACCCAGGTTCCATAAGAATCATGGATCGCCCGCTCCGTATCGGCCAGAAGCCGGAAGGGGAGTTTCTCTTTTTCTGTAAATTTCTTGTGCGTCTTTTCGCTGTCAGTGCTGACACCGAGGATTTCGTAGCCGCGCTTTACCATGCTTTTGTAGTTGTCGCGCAGGTTACACGCCTCGGCGGTGCAGCCCGGAGTCATGTCTTTCGGATAGAAATACAACACCACTTTCTTGCCATGTAGGTTTGAAAGCTTCACCGGATTTCCGTCCTGATCGTTGACGGTGAAATCGGGGGCCTTATCACCGATCCTGAGTTTCACAATTATTGGAGGTTGTTTGTATATACAGCACGATTACCGGCTTCATCCACCACGACGAGTTTAAACTCGCCTTTCATCAGCTCATCCTTGTTCAGTCTTTCCGACCAGATCGTAGCAGTTTTGGCGTCGTAATACATCAGCAGCCACTGTCCGTCCACCGTTGCCCGGTAACTGGAAATTCCGGAGAGCTCGTCCTTTATCTTGAATCTCGCAACATGGTTGTTCACCACCACCGGTTTGATCGTCGGGGCGGTCTTATCCTGAAGGATCGTGAAGTCTCCGAATTCGCGCGTGGAAAAATGTACGGCTCCGTTCTCCCACTTCCCGCCGAGGTATGAATAGCCATGTTGTTCCATGCGGTAAACACCCATGGAATCATCCCACTTTAACTTTTTGGCGGGACGTGCGGTGACCTTGATTGTTTTGTTCAGGGGCACATACGGCGAACCCAGCGTAAATACTTCCGAGCTGTCGGGAAATATCCGGTGATCAGCATTGAGGTAAACCGTATCGTACACGGAATTAATGGGAAACTGGACATCCATTACATCGCTGTAATAATTATATTTTCCGGAAGACGGCACGGTGGCCACGATGTTGGGTACGACCGCGCCGCTGCAGGTCACTACTGAGTCAGGAATTTGTTTCCGCAGGTCGAGCAGGTACACTGCGCGGTTTCCATTGGCGTAATCAGGTTCAATGACATGATTCCCGACACGTGAATAGATCATTGCGCGATTGCTGTCTGCGCCGCACGGCCTCGTCGTGATCATCAGGACGTTCTCGTGGATGTCGTATGCAAGATCATTTTTCAAGGGCTCCAGCAGCGGGACTTCCTTATTGACCGGGGAGGGTCTCAGACTAAAAGAGAGTTTGCTGGCGTTGCCGTAACTGTCTTTCAGCGTCACCTCAACGTCTTTATCGTCACCGGGATTAACATTGATCTTGCCGTTGCCGGGAGATTTGTCGTAGAAGTTCAGTTCGTTACCGTCATCCAGGAAGAGTTTGTAGAAACGTTTGCCATCGCTGCGCAGGGTTTTGAAATCCATTACCGTCAGGATCTCACGCCCCTTTGAAACATTGATCTTGTCAATTGACTGATTAAAGATCAACTGACTGTCTACGCGCATCTCGATATAGTTGACCCCTCCGTAAAACCTGCTGTTGCTGGCGAGTTTGTCTTTGGCAAGCACTTCCACGCCGACTTTGCCTGTTGCAAGGATGGGTACATCGAATACAAAGTCGTTACCCACTCTTTTTGCGTAGAATTCAAACCTTCCGAACCGGTCGTTGATCCGAGAATCAATATCGAGGGTACGCAGGGCGATCTTTTCCACCGCGGGCGGAAGGTCGTCGGTGATTTCCGGGAAACTTTCTACCAGGAGCGGGTTCAGCGCAAAATTGTTCTTATCGCGGATGTCGAAGTGAAGGTGTGGTCCGCCGGAAGAACCGGAGTTGCCGGACAACGCGATCGTATCGCCGCGGTGAACAGGAAACTGGTTCGGTTTAAAGTAAAGGTTTACGTTTGCAGACTTTCTCTTATAGTGCTCCAGTAACACGTATTCAGACAGATCACCGCTGAATTTGTCAAGGTGTGCGTAGATGGTGGTGTATCCGTCGGGATGTGTGATGTAAATAACATTTCCGTAGCCTGTGGGCCCTACTGAAACGCGGGATATGTAACCGCTCTTTGAGGCAAGTACCGGTAATCCGATAACATTGTTCGTTCGGATATCGAGCCCCGAATGGAAGTGCGTGTTGCGCAACTCACCCATGGTACCGGCAAGGGAGCCGGGCAATCCAGGGTTGATGGGATATAAAAAACTTTCACCTGCCGGGAATTTTTCTTCAGGTGGACTGAATTGAGCTGAGGAAAAAAATGGACAAACTGTCGCTGTGAAAGCGACAATTACGCTACTTAACTTCAAATTCCAGTAGTTTTTCATTTTCTATATAGGCAGAAAGTGTGTCACCGACCTGAACAGGGGAAACTCCTTTTGGGGTTCCCGTAAAAATCAAATCTCCGGTGCGCAGTGTAAAAAATCTTGAGAGATACGAAATTATGTATTCAAAGCTGAAAATCATAAGGCTGGTATTCCCCTGCTGGCGAATACCCCCATTAATCGATAAGCTGAAGTTTATATCTTTCAAATTTTTAAACTCCGCTGCGGGGATAAACTTTTCAGAAATGGGCGCCGAACCGTTAAAACCTTTTGCGATGTCCCACGGCAATCCCTTTTCCTTAGCCTTCTGCTGCAAGTCCCGTGCCGTGAAGTCGATCCCCACACCGATGGCGTCAAAATATTTCGAGGCAAATTTTTCCTGAATGTTTTTGCCTTCCTTGCTGATGCGCAACACAAGTTCTACCTCATGGTGCACGTCTTTGGAAAAGTCGGGATAATAGAACGGGGCGTTATTGCGCAATATGGCCGTATCGGGTTTGGTGAAAATAACCGGCTCTTCAGGCCTTTCGTTGTTGAGTTCTTTGATATGTTCTGCGTAATTGCGGCCGATTGCAAAAATTCTCATTTAGAATCCGGATTTAAATAAACATTTTGGCATAAATCTAGTAAAAGACTTCCGGTAGTAACTTTGAAATATTAACCAAATAATACATCCATGATTAAACGGATAATTGTATTTTCTTTATTGGGATTGGTGTTGTATGCGTGTGCCAGGGTAGCCGTCACCGGGCGTCAGCAGCTCAGTCTGGTCTCGAATTCCGAGATTATACCCATGGCGGATCAACAGTATGATTCGGTCGTCAGGACGGCAAAATTGTCAAACAACCAACAGCAGGCCGCCATGGTAAAAAACGTTGGGGCGCGCATTCAAAAGGCGGTCGAACGCTATATGTCGGAGAACAACGCCTCCGCAGAGCTGGAGGGTTTTCAGTGGGAATTTAATCTGATCGAAGATCCTAAAACCGTCAACGCCTGGTGCATGCCTGGTGGAAAAGTAGCCTTTTACACGGGCATCATGCCGATCTGCCAGAATGAAGCAGGGGTGGCTGTGGTGATGGGTCATGAAGTGGCGCATGCCATCGCGAACCACGCGCGCGAACGGATGAGTCAGGGGCTGGTTGCCAATGGCTTGCTGGGTACGGTGGGTGCGGCTTTGGGACAAAATCCTACATTGACCAAGCAGTTGTTCTATCAGGCTGTGGGCATGGGCGCGCAGGTCGGCATGCTGAAGTTTTCGCGACAGCATGAATCTGAGGCGGACAAGATCGGACTGATCTTCATGGCGATGGCAGGCTATGACCCGCATGAGGCCCCGCGCTTCTGGGAACGCATGTCTTCGCAATCAGGAGGCGGTGAGCCACCTGAATGGCTGTCGACTCACCCTTCTCACAGTTCCAGGATAAAAGACCTCAACGACGCCATTCCGGAAGCGATGAAGTATTACAAGAAATAGTAATACCTTTATTTCATGAGGGATGTAAAGATCTACAAAAGGCCAGGAGTCATGCTCTTCCTGGCTTTTTCTTTTTTGTCTGGCTACTGCCAGGAGGAGGCGGATGCGCGGGCAGAAATTGGGCAGTACCGCGCAAAACAGGAAGCAACTTTCAGGAATGCGGAAGAATCTCCTTTACTACCCGGGGACCGCAGGAAGTTCAAAGGCCTGAATTATTACCCGATCGACCTCGCGTACAGGGTGCCTGCCAGGTTTATCAGGAATGAAAGTCCTGTTTTCTTCAAAATGAAAACCACCACGACCCGCTTGCCGGAATACGTGAAATACGGGGAAGTTCATTTTACCGTTAACAATCAACCTTGCTCGCTGGAGGTTTATCAAAGTCCGGAGATCACCCAACGGCCTGGCTATGAGGACTACCTGTTCATTCCGTTCACCGACCTCACCAATGGCCCGTCAACGTACGAGGGTGGTCGCTATATGGAGTTCAGGATTCCGGCGTCAGAAGATGTGATCATTGATTTTAATAAAGCGTATAATCCATACTGCAGTTACAACCCGAAATATTCGTGTCCGATTCCGCCGCAGGCAAATCATCTTTCACTCGCTGTTGAGGCAGGGGAGAAGAAGTTTAAGAAGAAGGGGCGTTAGGTGAATCGTGAGTGGTGAATGGTGAATGGGGCGTGCTGGCGAGCTTTGTGCTTTTCATAGCAGGGCGTGCGTGAGTGGTGAGGACAGGTGAGCCGTTTCCAAGTTGCGTGTACCGGATCAGAGATGATCTTGGGGAAAACTACTTCGTGCAGCCCTGAAGGGGCGACATATACCAGCCCAGGGTGTAGAAGCGGCAGCTTCAAGCCCTGGGTTAACAGATGCTCCAAACCGACAGAGCCCTGAAAGGGCGAAAGATGAAGTTTACACCGCACACGCGAACGTTGCAACGAATCCCACGCGTAACGCTCATCGAACGTGTCCCATGCAATGGCCGTGATCCATGATCCGTCAATCGTGAATGATGAATTAATCGTGAATGGCCTGCGGCTCATGGGGATGGTTTTCAGAGCAGGGTGCGTGGTGAATGGTCAGTCGTGAATGGCCCCTGCGTTAATTTTGCGCTCCATTTCATCGGTCATTTCTCCGGTCAACGCCATTCAGGCTTGGACAATGGACAAACCAAAAACCAATCATCAACAACTACTTCTTAAACCCCCGCAGCTTGATTTCCGTGAGCTTCCGTTTCGTATCCTGGGGGAAATCGCCGTTCATCATCCAGTCGTAGTAGGCGGGTTCTTCTTTCAGCACAGCGGTTACTTTTTTGCCTTTGTGTTTACCAAAATTGAAGATCTCTTCACCCTTTTCATTGCGGATCATCCGTCCGGCGAGATCGACCATATCTGCTGAAACAAGTTTTCCGAGCACGTCCATGTCGTTGCGGATCTCTCCGATCTTTTTTCCGGAAGGGTCGGTAACCTCCTGGCCGTCGTACTTCTCCACCTGGGCGAGCAGCACTTCCATGGCGGCTTCCGTATCTGCTTCGGCAGTGTGTGAATCGGCAAGCTCCTTTTGCATGTAGAACCTGTAGGCAGCCGACAGCGTGCGTTTTTCCATCAGGTGAAATATCTTCTGGGAATCGATGATCCGCTTTCGCTGATAGTCGAAGTCTACGCCAGCGCGGATAAACTCCTCGACCAGCATGGGTACATCCATCTTCAGGATGCTGAAGCCGGAAAGATCCGCGCCTTCGAGGAACCTGGAGTACTCCCTGGCCACCTCCTTGAACGTGGGTTTGTCTTTTACATCTTCGTCGAATATCCCGTGAAAGACCGAACTTTCCGCGGGGATGGGGATGGTTGGATTCAGCAGATTTGATTTGCGCAGTACCTCCCCGTTGGGCATTACTTTAATGACAGCGATCTCAATGATGCGGTCATGGGTAACATTGATACCGGTAGATTCTATATCAAAAAAACAAATAGGGTTGCGCAGGTGAAGCTTCATTGTACGGAAATATTTTATGTCGCAAGTTTCAGCGAGCCTCAGGCCGCCACAATCTTCTCTGAAAGTCCGGGCAGGCTGATGCCCCCGAAATTTCCGGAACTCATCATCAGTAAATTTCTATCCTTCCACTTTTGTGAGAGGAGGAACGCTTCCATTTTTTCGGCATTGTCAAAGACATGGATGTCGTGCTTGGCGAACGCGGTTTGAATATCTGAAACCGAAATAGACTGCAATTTCTTCGCTTCTACTTTTTCGGGGTTGAAATACACGACAGCGGTCTGGGCGTTCTTCAACGTATCCTTGTATTGGGGAAGGAATTTTTTATTGAGGCTGCTGTACGTATGCAGCTCAACGCAGGCCACCAGGTCGCGGGAAGGATAAAGTTCTTTCATTGCCTTCACCGTTGCAGTAACCTTCGAGGGCGCATGAGCGAAGTCCTTGTACACCGCCACCGAATCATTTTCGGCGAGTTTTTCAAGCCGGCCCGCGGCCCCTTCAAAGGTGCTGATTGCCGCGTAAAATTGCTCGTTGGTGATGCCTACCCTTTTCAGCACTTCCTTCGCGCCGCTGATGTTCTGGAAGTTGTGGCTTCCAAAAATGCGGACAGGATATTTCTCTTTGTTAAAGGTCAGCGCAAAGCTTCCTTTCTGATCGGCGCTGTGGGGATGGCTCTTATAGGAAATTTCCGTGACATCAGATCGTTCTTTCTTTCCGATCATCAGCGCCATGGAGTCCTGATCACAATAGATCAGTATCCCGCCTTTCGGCGTCTGATCTGCAAATAGGTCAAATTGTTTAACATATTCTTCTTCCGTCGGAAAAACATTTGCGTGATCCCAGGCAATGCCACTGATCAGCCCGATATGGTGATGGTACCGGAGGAATTTGGGCGTGGGATCAAGAGCTGATGAAAGATACTCGTCGCCCTCGATGACAATGACAGGAGCATCAGACAGCCTGACGGTCTGTTCGATGCCCCTGACGCGGGCGCCGATCACGTAATCGAACTTTCGTTGACAGGCAGCCAGTACGTGGATGATCATGGCCGTGATCGTCGTTTTGCCATGGCTTCCGGCAATAACGATACGCTGCTTGTCTTTTGACTGCTCATATATATAGTCAGGGAAGGAATGGATCTTCAGCCCGAGCTGCTGAGCCCTCAGAAGTTCCGGATTTTCTTTGTGGGCATGCATTCCCAGCATGATCACATCGATGTCCGCCGTTATCTTGGCAGGATCCCACCCTTCCTTCCCGGGAAGGATGCCGTGTTTGGCCAGGTGGGTTCTCGCCGGTTCATAGATCTCATCATCGGAGCCAGTAACCTCATGGCCAGCTTGTTTCAAGGCAATGGCCAGGTTGTGCATCACACTTCCGGCAATCGCAATAAAATGTATCCGTTGTTTCTTTTGCTGCATGGCAATAAAATTCCGGTTAAAGTAAAAGAAAATGTTCGGGCTTTAAAAATCCGGGAAAACGAGAGCCTCTGTTACGAAATTATTTTTGACACAGGTTGTCATCAGTCTGTTGTTTATTCACAACTTATACACAAGTAGTTAACACAAACTATTGTGGAAAAGTGAATGAGGTAATAATGTACGTTTGTTCCCCTAACAAAGAAACACGTACAACAACCACTGTATGGAGCAAGGAAGATCTACGTCCCTGAGGTTAAGCAGTAAGTCTAATAAAATGATTCCGAGAGATATTTCGGAAAGTTTGGGTAAGCTGCCACCTCAGGCACGTGATCTCGAGGAAGCCGTGCTGGGCGCGCTGATGCTTGAAAAGAACGCCCTCAATGCGGTTGTGGAATTCTTAAAACCGGAACATTTCTACGTTGAGGCGCATAAGGAGATCTATACGGCCATCGTTGACCTGTTCAAGGCCTCGGAGCCCGTGGATATGCGCACGGTGGTAAACCAGTTGCGCAAAAATGCCAAGCTTGAGCTCGTGGGTGGTGCCTATGTGATTGCTGAACTCACCGCAAAGGTAAGCTCTGCGGCCAACATTGAGTATCATGCCAGGGTCATTATTGAGATGGCCATTAAACGCGACCTCATTCAGATCGCCTCGGAGATCCAGCACGCTGCCTATGAAGATACAACCGACGTTTTCGAACTGCTCGACAGAACGGAACAGTCTGTGTTTGAGATCTCTGATTCAAACCTGAAGAAGAATTACGATAACATGCGAAACCTCATGGCGCGCGCCATCCAGGAATTGCAGGTGTTGAAAGACCATAAAGACGGATTAACGGGGGTACCCAGCGGATTCACCGCGCTCGATCGCATCACTTCGGGCTGGCAACGGTCTGACCTGGTCATCATCGCGGCCAGGCCCGGTATGGGTAAAACCGCTTTTGTGGTGTCTGCCCTCCGCAACGCCGCCGTTGATTTTAAAATGGCCGTTGCAATCTTCTCGTTGGAGATGGCGAGCGTTCAGCTCGTTAACAGGATGATCTCCGCAGAAGCGGAACTGGAAGGCGAAAAGATCAAAAAAGGAACACTCGCCGACCATGAGTGGGCGCAGCTTGTCCATAAAACAAGCCGCCTTTCTTCAGCTCCTATATTTATAGACGATACTCCCGCACTTTCCATATTGGAACTTCGTGCCAAAAGCCGCAGACTCAAGGCTGAACACAATATTCAGCTGATCGTTATTGACTACCTCCAGTTGATGCGCGGTGAACAGGGAGGTAATCGCGAACAGGAGATCGCATCCATTTCGCGTGCGCTGAAAGGTATCGCCAAGGAGCTCAACGTTCCTGTTCTTGCACTATCGCAGTTAAGTCGTGGAGTGGAGACCAGGGGTGGCGATAAACGTCCTCAGTTGTCTGACCTTCGTGAATCCGGTTCCATTGAACAGGATGCCGATATCGTAATGTTCTTATATCGTCCTGAGTATTACAAGATTACTGTGGATGAAGAAGGTATGCCCACGCAGGGTGTAGGCGAAGTGATTGTTGCCAAGCACAGAAATGGATCTACCGGCACCGCCAAACTCAAGTTTGTGGGCAAGTTCACGAAGTTTGCAGATCTTGATGACATGGGTTCACATGATAATCCATTCTCCGGCATGATCACGCGTGAAAGCCGCCTGAATTCCTTCAACCAGGATGAACCTCCCGCGCCGCCGCGGAATGATGATGAAACTCCGTTCTAGCATTAAGGATAAAGTAAAGTTTAAAGTTTAAGGTTTAGTTCTTGTGAGGAGTGCAGCATAACATGGTTGTACTCCTTTCATATTTTTAGACCATCACTCAGGCTTCCCTTCTGTTGTCCTCGGGACTGTCTCTTCACTCAAACATAAATTCATCGTAGGCTGACTGAAGTTCGCGGCGGGCTTTGATGTCGTTCAATTCCTTGGCCAGCCGGATGCCATCCTCAAAAATCCGGATGGCTTTTTCCTTCTCGCCACTTTCCCCGAAAAATTTTGCAGCGTGGTAATACGTCGGCAGATAGTGCGGATGATCCCGCAGTAGCGTCTCAAAAAGCAGGCGGGATTTCGTGGCATCAAATTTAAGATACTCCAGCGCCAGCGCGTATGCATTGAAGGGGTCCCGGGGATCTTCCTCGAAAAAATTTTCAAGCTGTCTGATACGGTCAGTTGGCATAAAGATGGTTTGCATGAACGTTAAACTCAGGTAAAATTAGTGCCAATGGAAAATTTTTCACGATTAGGAGGTAGACTTTTAGATTTTTGTATCTTGAGCCCAGTTATAAAAAAAAGACCACTGAAAGCCCTGATTTAGAACGAGATGAAGATATTAGTTTGCATCACGCACGTTCCGGATACCACATCCAAGATTAATTTTAAAGACAACAATACCAAATTTGATAGCACCGGCGTCCAGTTCATCATCGGCCCTTATGATGATTATGCGCTTGCCCGGGCCGTGGAATTAAAGGAATCCACAGGCTCGACACTTACCGTCTTAAACGTTGGTCTGGCAGAAACAGAGCCCACCATCCGGAAGGCGTTGGCGATCGGGGCGGATGATGCAATACGCATTAACGCTGAGCCGGTTGATTCTTTTTTTGTCGCTGCGCAGATTGCTGAACAGGCGAAGGCAGGCGGATATGATCTCATCCTGATGGGCCGTGAGTCCATTGACTATAATAGTGGAGTCGTCCATGGTATCGTAGGTGAGATGCTTGGAATACCTTCCGTTTCGCCTGTTATGAAACTGGATATTGAAGGAACGAAGGCAAAAGTCACCTGCGAGATCGAAGGCGGTAAAGAATACCTGGAGGTAAATCTCCCGTTTGTCGCGGGGTGCCAGGAGCCGATTGCCGAGTGGAAAATTCCCAACATGCGCGGAATCATGTCTGCGCGTACCAAACCGTTGAAAGTTGTTGAGGCAAAGGCTGTTGATAGCGGGATTAAGCTTGAGAAATTTGAGCTGCCGCCTCCGAAAGGGGCGGTGAAAATGATATCACCCGATCATGTCAGCGAGTTGGTCACGAGGTTAAAGAATGAAGCAAAGGTTTTATAGTAAAGCGTTTACCATCGGAATAATTTTACGGTATGGCGATTCTAGTTTTTGTTGAAAGTGCGGAAGGTAAAATAAAGAAGACTTCCCTTGAAGCGGTTTCCTATGCGCATGCCATGGGAGGACCTGTCACGGCCATTGCAATTGGTGAGGTGGAGAAATCAGAACTCGAAGGGCTTGGCACCTTTGGGGCTGCAAAAATTTTGCATGTGTCAGACGAGCGTTTGAAAGAAGGTGTGATCCAGGCATATACGAGTGTACTGACGCAGGCCATGCAGGATGAACAGGCAGAGATCCTGGTGCTCGCAAACTCATCGCTCGGCACGCCAGTTGCCGCGCGTTTGGCAGCCCGCGTCAATGCAAGTCTTGCTTCCAACGTTGTGAGTCTGCCGGATACTTCTTCCGGCTTCGTGGTCAGGAGAAGCATTTATACCGGCAAGGCCTTCGCCTTTGTCAACCTCACCAATCCGAAGAAAGTCATCGCCATTCGAAAGAACGCCGCGGAACCGAAACAGGTGGGAAGCCCCGGTCAGATCATTGCTTATAAAGGACAATACGCTGAGGAGGATTTTACTGTCAAAGCGCTCTCTTCAGAGATAGCAACAGGCGATATATTGTTACCGGAGGCTAACATCGTTGTGTCTGGCGGCAGGGGACTGAAGGGACCGGAGAACTGGCATCTTCTTGAAACGCTGGCGAAAACGTTACATGCGGCAACCGCCTGCAGCAAACCGGTCTCGGACATGGGTTGGCGGCCACACCACGAACACGTGGGCCAGACAGGGGTTAAGGTTGCTCCACAATTGTATATCGCCGTTGGAATATCGGGAGCGATCCAGCATCTGGCGGGTGTGAATTCTTCCAAATGCATTGTGGTGATTAACAAGGACCCCGAGGCACCATTTTTTAAGGCAGCCGACTATGGTATTGTTGGCGACGCTTTTGAAATTATTCCTAAATTGACCCAGGCTATCAAAGAAGCGAAGTAAGTGAAGAAAATTAAACTAGAAATATTAGGTCTCTCCTCCAGCCAATCCCAAACCGGTTCTTTTGCCCTCGTATTGGGCGAAACGGACGGGAATCGAAGATTGCCGATCATTATCGGAATGTTTGAAGCTCAGGCCATTGCCATTGAAATTGAGAAGATCATTCCCAACCGGCCCATGACCCATGATCTGTTTAAATCATTCGCAAGTAATTTCCATTTTACGGTCGAGGAGATCGTCATCTCCGATCTGAAGGAGGGTGTCTTCTTTGCGAAGATCGTGTGTTCAGATGGATTGAAGAAAACGGAGATCGATGCGCGACCTTCGGATGCGATCGCCATCGGCCTGCGATTCGATTCACCCATCTTTACTTACGAGAACATTCTGGCGGAAGCTGGAATCGTACTCACCGATGAAGCAGAGGAGGAGAAGGCCGAACCAAAACCCGAAGCCAAAGTGAAGGCGAAAAAGGAAGTTCGCAAAGACGATTTCAAAAATTATTCTGTTGAAAAACTCAATGATCTTCTGAAGGAAGCCATCGACAAAGAAGATTATGAGCGCGCCGCAAAAATTCGCGATGAACTGTCCAAAAGGAATTAGTTCAGGTGACATTTTCTGCCAAAGCGCAAGTACCCTATTCAGGTTCAAAGGTTGAGCGTGATATGATCCCGAAGGGATAGCGCCCGCGTTGGCCCGACGCCGCCCTTTCAAAACTTTTCGATTTAAGATTCAAAATAAAATATTAGGTTAGGACAGGGGTTTAGCGAGTGCCCATCATGCCTGCGCGATTCTTTAGGCATCGCATGGTGACCCAATGCTCACGCTCAAACCTGAAACACGAATTTTGAATTGAACGCTTGAACTATCTCCGCGGCCTTCTCGGATTGATCATTCTCCTCGGGATTGCATTTCTGCTTTCCCGAAACAGAAAACACATTGACTGGAAGCTGGTTGCCAGCGGTCTGGTGTTACAGATCCTCATTGCTGTATGCGTTTTGAAACTTCCACTGGTACGAACAGGTTTCGATTACCTGGGCCAGGGCGTGGTTAGATTCCTGGGTTTCTCCCTTGATGGCGCGAGGTTCTTGTTCGGTGACCTCGCGAAAAACAGTGAGGCCGTAAAAGCCAATCACGATCTTGGATTTCTTTTTGCCTTCCAGGCGTTGCCTACCGTGATATTTTTTTCTGCCGTTACCTCCGGATTGTACTACCTCGGCATCCTGCAGAAAATAGTGTATGGTTTCGCGTGGGTCATGGCAAAGAGCATGCGACTGTCCGGGGCTGAAAGTTTGTCCGCTGCGGGCAATATCTTTCTTGGCCAGACGGAGGCGCCGCTGCTTGTGAAACCTTTTATCCGCAACATGACTTCATCTGAACTGCATTGTCTGATGACGGGCGGTATGGCAACCATTGCCGGTAGCGTGATGGGAGCTTACATCACGTTTTTGGGCGGAACGGATCCCGGGCAGCTTTCAAAGTTTGCCACTTACCTGTTATGCGCTTCGATCATGAATGCGCCTGCGGCAATTGTGATGTCAAAGATCTTTTTGCCTGAAACCTCGCCCGAGAGAATTGACAGGAACCTGGTGGTGAGCCGGCAGTCGGTCGGAGTCAATCTTGTCGATGCCCTGGCCACCGGCGCGGCGGATGGATTGAAACTCGCCCTGAACATCGCGGCCATGTTACTCGCCTTTATCGCCATCATTGCCGCATTAAACTGGATGCTCATGGAGGGAATCGGTTCCTGGACGGGTCTCAATGACTGGGTCCGGAGCAGTACCAATAATACCTTCTCCGGTTTTTCACTTGAATATCTTTTTGGCCAGGTCTTCCGGGTACTCGCATTTGCCATGGGTGTGGAGTGGACCCAGACATTGTCTGTCGGAAGTCTTCTTGGACAAAAGATGGTCATCAACGAATTCATTGCCTACAGCAGCCTCGCGGATATGAAAAGTGCTGGCGTCCTGACAGACAAATCCATCATTATTTCGACATATGCTTTGTGTGGTTTTGCCAACTTCAGCTCCATCGCCATCCAGATAGGAGGGATTGCAGGGATGGCGCCGCAACGCCAGTCCGACCTCTCGCGATTGGGCATCTACGCACTACTCGCCGCTTCCCTTGCAACGATGATGTCCGGGACCATCGCTGGAGCCTTGCTCGGATGACAAGCACTTTTCGATGCAGCACAAATGCGGGTAAGTCGTTATGCTTTTAAAAAATTTAGGAGTATCTTATATAAAAGCCTGTTTATGAAAGCATTTGTCATTACCGCGCTTTTATGTGGCGCGATGCTGCGGGTTTCCGCGCAGCAGGAGTTTCAGAAAAAATTTCAGCGGCAATTCATTGAGGCGGCCAACGAGTCGGTGATCCTTCTGCCCGAAGGAACTTTCAATCTTCAGGGCAGTCTCTGGCTGGATGATAAAAAGGATGTGATCATCCGGGGCGCGGGGATGGATAGGACGATCCTGAATTTCGGTTCACAGCTTTCAGGAGCGGAAGGTTTGAAGATCACGAATGCTGCAAGGATAACCATTCAGGACCTGACGGTTCAGAATACAATAGGCGATGGTATCAAAGCCCAGATGGTGGAGGGAATCACTTTGATGAACGTTAAGGCCGAATGGACGGACGGGGCAGACAAAAAGAATGGGGGTTACGGATTGTATCCGGTGCAATGCACCAATGTGCTCATCGATGGATGCACCGCAAGAGGAGCCAGTGATGCGGGCATTTATGTCGGGCAGTCCAGGTTTATCATCGTCAGGAATTCAAAGGCGTATGAAAATGTCGCGGGCATTGAGATCGAGAATTCCCTGTATGCCGATGTGTACGGCAATGAAGTATACAACAATACGGGAGGCATACTTGTTTTCGATCTTCCGGACCTCATTCAGAAAAAGGGAGGCTACGTCCGGGTGTTCAGGAACATCATCCGCGATAACAACCACAACAACTTTGCCCCCAGGGGGAATATTGTAGGAAAGGTTCCGCCGGGTACCGGGCTGATGATCCTGGCAACGAATCACCTGGAGGCGTTTGACAATAAGATCACCAATAACATTACTGCGGGCACTGCGATCATCAGTTATTACATCACTGAAAATCCCATCAATGATGCAGCGTATGACCCGTTTCCTGCAAATATCTATATCCATGATAATGAATATAACCGGCCGCGCGTAAGGGCAACCGGAAAGGGAAGGATGGGAAAAATGTACCGTTTCAAGCTGCGTTTCGGAAAAGATGTTCCGCACATTATTTACGATGGCATCGAAGATGAAAAGAAAGTGGAAAGGAACATCTGCATCCGGAACAATGAAGGACAAAGCTTTGCCAATATTGACGCGGATGGTGGCTTTAAAAAGATCACGCGTGATGCATCACTCCATGACTGTATGCGGCAACCGCTTGATGAAGTAGTTTTTTCGACGAAAGCAGAATGATGTCGGTCATATATTTTCTTTCGGTTTTTCTTTCGTTGATGTATCCCGGGCATCAGGATGCATTTGTCCGCCGGGAAAAACTCAGCGATTATCATTTTTTTGAAGGTGCGCTTCGCGATCTGTCACCGTCCGAGGGCGTTATTCCCTATACGATCAACACGGCACTGTTCAGCAACTATGCCGAGAAGTCCCGCTTTTTTACACTTCCCGTGGGCGCGAAGATATCGTATAGAGATTCCGCTGTGCTTGCATTTCCCAAGGGAACCATCCTGATCAAAACTTTCTATTATCCCAGGGATTTCAGAAAAGCTGAAGCAGGCGCCCTTATTCTGGAAACGAGGCTGTTGGTGCATGAAGAGGCGGGATGGCAGGCATACCCCTATATCTGGAATGATGAACAAACCGAAGCATTCTATGATCCGGCGGGAGAGACGCGAACCGTGAAATATGTGAACACGGCAGGGAAGAAAGTTACCACACCCTATATAATCCCGAACAAGAATCAATGCAAGGGGTGTCATTTACAGGGTCGCGCGATGGTTCCCGTAGGCCCTTCGGCGCGTCAACTGAACGCGGTGGTGGAATATGAAGGCAAGAAAAAAAATCAACTGGAGCACTGGAAGGAACTGGGCTTGTTGGAAGGAATGCCGCCGCTCCCCGCGCTGCCTGCGGGCGTTGTGTGGGATGATGTCAACAGCGGAAGTTTGAATGACAGGGCACGCGCGTACCTGGATGCGAATTGTGCGCATTGTCATTCGCGCAACGGTCCCGCCAACACGTCAGGATTATTTCTCGATGTTTATGAAAATAATTCTTCACATTTGGGTGTGAGTAAAAGTCCTGTGGCGGCGGGTCGCGGCGCCGGCAATCTGCTGTTTGACATTGTGCCCGGCGAGCCAAATAAATCGATCCTCGTTTACCGGATGAAAACGAATGACCTGTCTATCGCCATGCCTGAGATCGGACGGGAGCAGGTGCACGCCGAAGGTCTGGCGCTCATTGAGGAGTGGATCAGGACCAATACGTTTTCCAAGCATTAAT
>JBARAD010000155.1:0-22826 GCA_049791675.1 Chryseosolibacter sp. | reverse complement strand
AAGAAAGTGCAACAGCAAATTTAAAATTGTCCCCGGTGGACCAATCCGTCTTCAGCGATTTCGGAAAAAAGGCGGTCTATCCTGTCCCCAATAAATGGGGACTTCAGGGATGGACCACTTTCGAACTCACGAAGGTGCCGAAAGAACTCATGCGCGACGCGCTGGACACGGCGTATCAGGAGGTGATAAAGGGGAAGCGGGGATGAATCGCGACGTGAATCGTCAATCGTGAATCGTCAATCGTGAATGGACGCGTGCAAGGTGAGCGCTTGGAGTTTCATAGCAGCGCTTTTCGTGAGTGGTGAGTGGTCAGTGGTCAGTGTTGAGTGAGGGCGAGGAATTCACCGCTGAAGAATTGTTTGCGGACATACAATTCGAACCGCGCACCAACCTTAATCCCTTCTAGTCATTTCACCGCACAAGAATTGTTGCACACATTCCAATCCTCGCAGGCACCAACCTTATCCCCTTAGTAGCACGAGATGCCCCCCCGACACCAACCTTATTCCTTTATTGTCGGGGTACACCTGTTGAGAGGACGCCAACCCTGACGCATCGCCCTTAACCCAACTCGTTACAAATTTTTCCCCCGACCCAAATCTTGAATCTTGAATCTTGAATTTTGAATTTTGAATCTCTAATTCACATCCTCCTTCTCCTGCAACTTCCTGATCATTCCTTCCACGCTCGTCTTGTTCAGATCATCGGGTGCCTGGGGCAGGGCAGCCTTCATGTACGTAAGTGCCTTCTTAAAATCGCCAATGGCAGAATAGCCGCGTGCAAGGCCCACGTTGGTCGTGAACATATTCGGATGCTTGTCGTAGTTCATCTTGAATACCTTGAATGCCTCATCCGATTCCTTCATGTTCAGCAGCGAACGCCCATAATAATGGATGTCGCTTATGTTGCCATAGGGCAATGCTTCTTCCATCACTCTCTTCGCCTCCTCAATCCGGTTCATTTTCATCAATACCGATGCCTTGGTACTCAGGGTGCGGAAGTTCTTTTCACCCATGATCCGGAAGTAAATTGCGTGATCCATCCATGCGAGGGCTTTGTCAAGCGCCACATTGTTTTGCACGCAATAGTTGGCAGCGGCGATGTAATCGTAATACGGACGTGTTGTCCTGAAATCACTCTCAAATGCGGCGATCTGCAACGCATGAACATCTGCTTCCACTTTGAAAGGAATCATGCGCTTTTCCCACGACATGGCAACGGTCGCGCTGTTTTCTGTCTGATCGCTGAATTCAAACTTCAGCCATTCCACACTTTTATCCAGTGTCACATTCTTAACGTTCACTCGGAGAGCATCGTGTTTCTCATCGTAATAGTAACTGCCCCATGAATTTGAGATCTTCGAAAAGATCAACGTGCTTTCATCCTCGCCAAGCGCAATAAAGAACCCGTACGATCCTGCGGGAAGGTCCTGCCCTTCAACCTTCACCGGATGTGAAAAGCTGATGACAGTGTTTTCGTTGGCACCCACACGCCACGGCGCCGCATGACTTGTTCCATGGCCCTGGTCCACAAATCCGTAATGCGCCACGGGCGTATTGTAGATCTTTCCTTCCCGGCCTTTGACACCCGGGCGATTGTAATCGATGGCTATCTTTGCAATTCCGATCTGTTCAGAAACGGATGCCTTTTTATTTCCTCCGACCGGCGTCATCGTGAGGGGCATGATCTGGCTGAAAGCCGGAAAAGTCAGTAATAAAAATACTGCAATGCGTAATGTTGTTTTCATAAAGTGCAATTAGGTTATGCTTTATACGGTAAAAAATATCCGGCGGTCGGGGCATATAAAGAAAATTGGGCGCCAAAGTAAAAAATACCGCGCCCAACGTGACTTCTTCCGGTTGTTTCATATTTCGTATATTGAAATGCAAATGATCTTTTAGCCCACACCAACGCATGGAAGCCAGATATGCATCGATAACAGCGCTGATATTCCTGCTGTGCTGTCAGCCAGCGCAGCATGCGAACCAAACTACCATCGCGCAAAAGCTGGATGACATCTTCAACACCGTTCCTGATTTCAGCGGTGTCGCCCTGGTAGCGGAAAACGGCACGCCGGTCTACCACAAGGCTTTCGGACACGCACTGTTCCAGACAGCCACACCACTCGACACCACAGCGGTGTTTGAACTTGCTTCCGTATCAAAACAGTTCACGGCGATGATCATGATGATGCTCCGCGAGGAAGGTAAACTCGACTTTGATGATCCCCTGGAAAAATATATTCCGGGTCTCCCCTATCCCGGCATCACGATCAGACATCTGCTCAACCACACCTCCGGCCTTCCGGATTACCAGGCAGTCATGGATGCGCATTGGGATAAATCCAAAGTTGCGGGCAATGAAGACAACATCCGGTATCTTATAGAATATCATCCTCACCCAAATTTTAAACCGGGTGAAAAATATGACTACAGCAACACCGGATACATGCTGCTCGCCTCGGTAGCGGAGAGGGTGTCCGGGGAGGATTTTATCGAACTTTGCCGGGAGCGTATATTCCGTCCACTGAATATGCGCAATACTGCCATCCGGACAAAGGAAGACAAAATCAACCTTGAGAATATGGCGTGGGGACATTTGTTTGTACCTGAGAAAAATGCCTATATCCATGCCGACTCCTTTCCTGCTTTCAACTACAGCATCTGGCTGGGGAACCGCAAAGGTCCCGGAAGAGTAAGCAGCACCGCGTCCGACCTGCTGAAATGGGACCGGGCCTTATATAACGAAGCAATCATAAAGAACAAAAATCTCCGGGAGGCCTTTGCCGACGCCAGACTAAATGACGGGACAACGTCTGCTTACGGCTTTGGATGGTCGCTTGGTGAGCATCCACGCCTTGGCAAAAAGATATTCCATACAGGGGACAATCCAGGCTATAAAACGATCCTGATTCGCTATGTGGATGCCCGCAAGACGCTGATACTGCTCTGCAATAATGCGCATAAAGACTTCGATCGTATTGTGTCTGAAATAGAAAATGAAATCGGCGGGTAATACAAATGTCCAGGTACGTGGCCGGCGTTAAAAGCTTGTTCATATCAAATATTTAACTGAATTCAGCCTGTGAAACACTTATTAACCGTCATCATCTTGTTGCTGGCATGCACACAAACCTCGCATGGTCAAAAGAAATTTTTCTTTTATGCCATTGGCGATATGCCGTATCACAACCCCGGCGATATTGAGAAGTTCAAAAGACTCACCTCCGTGATCAATGCAGGAAAGCCCTCCTTTACCGTGCACGTGGGCGACATCAAGAACGGGTCAACTGAATGCTCCGATGAATATTTCAAAATGATGTTCGATCTTTTCAACCAGTTCAGGGCGCCGCTGGTCTACACACCGGGAGATAATGAATGGACTGACTGCGGACGCCCGGCCGCGGGCGGGTATGACCCGCAGGAAAGGCTGACAGCCTTAAGAAAATTATATTTCCAGAATAATCAGAGCCTCGGACAAAAACCATTGAGATTCTCTTCCCAGGGTCAGCGCCCAGGCTATGAAGAATTTGCAGAGAACGTGTTGTGGCGGAGCAAGGGCATCACCTTTGCCACGCTGCATGTTGTGGGCTCCAACAATAACTTCAAAGACCTGCCGGAAATGAATGAAGAATTTCTGAGACGCGATAAAGCTAACGTGGCGTGGCTAACGGAAATCTTCAGCACGGCAAAGACCCATGACGATGCCGCCATTGTGCTGATCATGCATGCCGCCATGGTCTATAAAAGCGGCGAAGCAAATGGATTCAACAGCATCGTCGAAACACTGAGATCGGCGGTGCAGGATTTTAAAAAACCTGTATTGCTGCTCTATGGAGACCATCACCGGTTTGAGATCAACAAACCCCTGCGGGACGTCGAAGACAACCTGATCACCAATTTCACGGCGCTGATGGTCTTTGGAGATGCGGATATGCACGCGGTGAAAATCCATGTGAATCCCAAAACAAAGGAAGTTTTTTCATTCAGCGAACTGGTAATGGAATATTAGGGAAGTTATTGGTTGTTGGATGCAAGGGTGATCAGAGCACGCTCATATCGATCCGGAGTTTGACGAACACCGGCTCGCGGAACATTTTATCAGGCGTTAATTTTGAAAAGGATACTTCCGCCACGATCTTCGGTTCCAGCCACACGCTGATCTTCGGGTCAAACACGGTACCGATCACATCCGGCTTTTTCACTTCTCCGACCTCCTTCATAACCTTTACGATATCCTTGATCGTGGCATCGTCAAAGCCGGTGCCTACCTTGCCGCGGTAATGCAACGCCTGCCCTACCTTCTCCGCAATGTGCAGGGCGCCGAAACTGATTCCGCGTTCTCCTTTTCCTTTGGTATATCCAATGACGAACACTTCGCTTGTCTCCCGGATCTTGATCTTGAACCAGCAATCCGATCGCTTGCCCGGTGTGTATCTGCTGTCGCGCTTCTTGGCCATGATCCCTTCGAGTCCGTGTTCACGCGCCGCCTCCAGGAGGGATTCCCCGTCTTCCACAAACTCACTGACACGGTAAGGAGTATCGGCCCTGATCGCATCCTTTAACCACACTTTTCTCTTTATCAGAGATTCGTTCACCAGGGGCCTGCCGTCGAGGTAAAGGCAGTCGAAGATGTAACAGTAGCACGGTGTTGTCTTTGCAAGTTTCAGGATGTTACTTTCGCCGGAACTCATCAGGCGGTTGATCACCTTTTTGAAAACAGGTTTACCCGACGCGTCCAGTGATACGATTTCAGCGTCGAACACGGCGTTCGTTGCCCGGAAGGATTTCTCCCCGTCAAGGAGTTCGGGAAATTTCGAAGTCACATCATTTTGATTCCGGGTATGAATGGTCACTTTACCGTCTTCATAGGAGATCAGCGCACGGATGCCGTCCCACTTGATCTCATAAACATAGTCGTCGCCTTTGGGCGGTCTATTTTTATTCTCCGAGAGCATCGGTTCGATGAACCTGTTCACGTAGTCGAGTTGCGGGTCATCGACACGTTCCAGTAAATACTCGCGTTCCTTCGTCCTGTGCATCCGGTATTCACCCGTCATCTCCTTGCTGTTGAGCCTGAAATAGAACCCGTCCTTCTTTTCTTTCGTGACCTGATATTTGCCAAGCGCGTAGATCCACATCTCCCCCGCGCCATATTGTCCTTTCGGGATCCTGCCGTCAAACTTGAGGTATTCCATCGGATGGTCTTCCGTCTGTACCGCAAGTCGCTTCACCCCTGGCCTGGGGGGCATGCCTTTCGGTACCGCCCAGGATTTCAATACACCCTCCTGCTCCAGTCTGAGGTCATAATGAAGATGCGAAGCGTGATGGCGGTGAACGACGAAATTATTATTACCGCCGGGCAGGATCACTCCGGCAGGTTCCGGCGTTCTCCCGAAGTCGCGTTTCTGTTTGTAGGTCTCAAGCTGTGCCGGGGTCTTGTGCTTTTTTGACGGCGGCAGGTCTTTCGGCCTGGGTACCGTTGTCTTGCGATGGGTATGCAACTCCACCGCATAGGCGCCCATTCCTTCCCATGCATCGCCGTCCCGGAGGACCTTTTCAATAGCTGTATGAATGTTGAACTCGACGGGTTTTTTAACCTGGTGCATTTCTTCCCAGGTCAGCGGCATGGATACCGGTGCGCCTATGCGTCCGCGGAGACTATAGGGTGAAACGATACTTTGCCCGCTCCGGATCCGGTAGATATCGACGAGTATCCGGCCCTTCCGGGCATCCTTCTTGATGTGCAGCGTCGTGTCGTTTGGGAAGCGATCGACGAAAGGACGTGCAATGTCCTGGGCAGCGTCGAACACTTCCGAAAAATTCTGTTTGGCTGAAAGCGGACAGCAGATGTGAATACCCTTGCCACCGGTGGTCTTGACGAAGGTGGTGTATCCGTATGTTTCGATGTGCTCTTTCAGATCTGTCGCGAGGGGCAACAGGTTGGCAAAGGTGTACCCCTCGGGAGGATCCAGGTCGAACACCATGTAATCAGGCTTATCGAAATCCGGGCTGCGGCTGTGGAGCTGATGTAGCTCCAGCCCTGCAAGGTTTGCCAGCCAAACCAGCAGCGCAGGCTCCGTGGCAATGATGTAATCCTTTTCAACAGATCCCAGCGTGGCAAATTCAATCCAGTCAGGCGCCCATTCCGGTCTGTTCTTCTGGTAAAAACTTTCACCATGGATGCCATCCGGGAAACGGATCATGGTGAGCGCGCGGCCCCGGATATGGTTGAGGATGGTGGGTGCGATCTTTAAGTAATAAGCGATGACCTCGGCCTTGACAATGCCATCTTCAGGAAAAAGAACCTTTTCCAGGTTGGATAATTCCAATCGGCGCTTGCCTACCTGGGTCCACTGGGTGTTCTTTTTGGCCATGTTGAATGTTGTTGGCTGTCAGCGCCAGACTGTTGGCGATCGCTCCGGCTTTTAACCCGAATACAAAAGTACAACAAACTGGCTTTCGCCAAAAGCCAACCGTGGTCCGTCGTCCGTCGTCCGTCGTCTGTGGTCTGTCGTCTGTGGCCCGTGCCCATCAATGCATCACATCCGCCCTACGCTTGTTGCTGAGGAAGATCATTCCGATCACAAAACAGATGGCTGCCACGATGATGGGATAATAAAGACCTGCGTACGGGTCTCCGTCAGGATTCGCTTCCGTCTGGCTTGCAACGTAAAGGCTGGTCGCAATCAAAGGCGTAAGCCCTCCGAAGATACCGTTGCCAATGTGGTACGGCAGTGACATCGAGGTATAGCGGATCCGCGTAGGGAAAAGTTCCACCAGAAAAGCGGCAATCGGACCATACACCATGGCCACGAATATCACCTGCACAAAAACCAGGAGTATCATGATCCAGAAATTCTGGTTACTGAGCGTGATCTCCTTCTTCGTTGAGACAACGGGCTCACTTGCCCCGCTTTCAGTTGTTGAAACGGTCTGCACCTGGCTGTTCCCATCCGCAAAAACCGTCTCCGTTTTTGTTATCAGCACCGCGTGACCATGGTCGTTGGTGGACTGTTCGTTCGTCGATCGGGGTTCACCGACGACCACGCTTTCCTTCACATCCGCGACCGCATGCATTTGTTTGTAAATGGGGATATACAAAATGACGGCGAGGATCATCCCGGTCATCATGATCATTTTTCTTCCGATCCTGTCAGAAAGCCAGCCGAAGTAAACGAATAGCGGAGTGCCCAGCAACAGCGCAATGGCAATGATATTCCACGTCTGAATGGAATTCACCTGCAGTGTCCTTTCAATGAATGTCATGGCATAGAACTGGCCTGTATACCATACAACTCCCTGGCCCGCCGTAGCGCCGAACAAAGCGATTAGCACAAGTCTAAGGTTGGCTTTATTTCCGAAACTTTCCTTCAACGGATTTTTAGAGAGTTTCCCTTCTGCCTTAATCTTTGCAAAGAGGGGGGACTCCGACATCTTCAAACGAATATAAATCGATACCCCTACCAGAAGGGCGGAGAGGACAAACGGAATCCGCCATCCCCAGTCGTTGAACTCCTCTACCCCGACCCAATAACGCACGGCGAGGATCACGCCGATGGAAACAAATAGGCCCAGCGTGGCGGTCGTTTGAATAAAGCTCGTATAGTATCCGCGTCGCGCGGCGGGGGCATGCTCGGCCACATACGTTGCGGCGCCGCCGTATTCACCGCCCAGGGCAAGACCTTGAAGCAGACGCAGGATCAATACCAGAATGGGTGCGGCGAGCCCCAGTGTTTCGTACCCCGGAATAAGACCGATGGCAAAGGTGGAACCGCCCATGATGACCAACGTTACGAGGAACGTGTATTTCCTTCCAATCAGATCGCCCAGTCGTCCAAAGACGATCGCTCCAAAAGGACGCACAACAAAACCAGCACCGAAGGTAGCAAGGGTTGCAAGGAACGCCGCGGTCGGATTTGTCTGGGGAAAAAATTGCTGGGATATAATGACAGCAAGACTTCCGAAAATGTAAAAGTCGTACCACTCAATAAGGGTTCCGACCGAAGATGCTGTGATGACACTCCATAGCTTTCGCGTGTCATGCGGGGTAACAACTGTAGTTTCTTCCATGAGGTTCAGTAAACTTCGAAGATAAAGTAAAAATACTCACACGCAAACAGTTTTTACGGCTGCGGTGCACACCGGACCTGCCTGGTTTCTGATCAGAAAAATATTTCCTGGGCCAGCCGGAATGTATTCGCATGTGCCTCAATGATATCGCGAAAATCTTTGGAATACCCTCCCCCCATACTTGCAACCAAAGGGATTTTATGCTGATAGGCGGTTTTAAGCACAAGGCGGTCGCGTTGCTTACATCCCTCCCGTGTGATATTTAACTTTCCAAGCTGATCGGTGGCGAGGATATCCACTCCTGACTGGTAAAAAATAAAATCGGGAGCCACGGTATCGAGCAGCAACTGAAGATTCGTCTCAAGAGCGCTAAGATAAAAATCATCTCCGGTAAAATCCGGCAGCGCAACATCGAGATCTGACCTCTCCTTTTGGAGGGGATAATTGTTGGCGCCGTGCATACTGAATGTAAAAACCCTGTCGTCATCCCTGAAAATCTGCGCAGTACCGTCACCCTGGTGAACGTCCAGATCCACCACGAGGATCTTCGTCGCCAATGACTTCTCCAGTAAAAAATTGGCTGCGATAGCAATATCATTCAGCAGGCAGAATCCGGCGCCGCGATTGGTAAACGCGTGATGGGTACCTCCGGCAATATTCATTGCCATGCCGAAGGTGAGCGCGTACCTGGCACATTCGAGTGTACCATTCACAATCATCATCTCCCGGTCGACCACCAGTTTATTCAACGGGAAACCTATGCGCCTGACCTCTGAAGGAGAAAGGGTAAGGGTTTGAAGTCTATTAAAGTAATCTTCTTCGTGGGTGAACAGCACCCATTCGGGATCAATGGGGGCAGGATGAAAAATATTGGACGCGGTGATGGTGCCCTCATGCAACAACTGCTGCGGCAGCACCTCGTATTTACTCATCGGGAACCGGTGATGCGGTGGCAGGGGTAACACGTAAGCATCAGTCCACGCTACCTTCAGCATTCGGGTGTTCTGTTATTTATTGAATATGCTTCCCCTCAGTAATTATTCCCGTATCGTCTTTACTCCCCTCAATGGTGTCCACCATACCACGTTTCCTGGATCTCGTGAAAGGTGTCGTGAAGCCGCGTGAGTTGTTCTGCAATGACATTTTCGTCTGCGGTACGAACGCTTTCCGCCAGGGATTCCGCCTCTGACCTGAGACGCTTCAGTTTCTCCTTCACTTCTTCATTATCCACTCTGGCAGGAAGTCCGGCCGATGCCCATTGCTCGGCGGCAGCCATTAGTTCCACGGCCCGGGTCTTGACGGGTTCAAGGTTTGCGGAATCTTTATAAGGGTGAAAAGTTTCGGCCATGATCATGTGGAACTCATCCATTTCCTTCCAGTCGCCCTGCTGTTCCGAGCCTTCATGCGGATGGCCATGTGCTTCTTCTTTCTTACTGGCGCAGGAAAAAATGAAGAGGGCTGCCAGGGTATAAATGAGGATGTCTGTTCTTTTCATATCGGAAAGTTTGAGTTCAAAAATAAACGAAAGGGCCCTGGGTTGCAAAACATCATTTCCAGTTTCCGGTTCCTGGTTAGCATGTTGATTCCGCCTTGAAACCAGTTACTAATGTCTGTCCTTCCGGCGGTATTTGCGGTTACCTTCCAGCAGCTGAATGAATTTTTTGAGCACATCATAATACAGCGTGATGAACAGGAACACCGTCATCGACCAGATGACCCCAATATTGAAATACAGCGTATCAAAATACATTCCGGCAAAATGCTTCGTCGGCTGATAAAGGTTGGCTGAAAAATCAAAGAAGTGGATGGGACGATGTTCGTCGATATAAATCGGAAAAATTTTCTGGATCAGCCTCCCCTCATACTCGACGATCCTGTCTTTGGATGAAACATTTTTCACCGCATTTGAAACAGCTTCATTTACAAACTGATCGCGTCTGAAGTTGAAACCGGCGGAAGCTTCCGCCGTCGTGGTCATACGTCCGATGATCGCTTCTTTTTCGGCCGAAGCTTTCGACGCTTTGTTCGTATAGAACTGCCTCAGCGTACGCAGAAAATCAGCGGTGGAAACATAAACGGAAGAGTCAAATTTACCTGCGGCAAGGTTTCCCACTCCGGGAAGCCTGTCTTCGCCGACCCTCGAAAGTTCATGCCTGAGCTCGTTCTGAAGAACGTCGAGCGCATTGTTCATCCTTTCATCCCGCGGGTTGCGCCAGGAGGCTCTGTGATTCAGGCAATACGCAAGTTTAGACTCCAGTGTAGGGATGTAGTAGATGCGCTTGTATTCAGACTGGGCGATGGTTTTATCCAGATGATAAAACTCCTTTTCAAAGGGGTTGTCCTTGAATTGCGTTACCATGTACGCTTCAAAGGCCCAGCGCGACGCCATCAGCTCCCCTACCATCGGAATGCCCACGGGTTTTCCAACACGGGGATTGAATTTGTCAAAACTGATCACGACGCCGCTGAGCAACAATTGGGGGATGATGAGCACAGGAATGAGAATGTAGATCGTCACTGCGGAATTGAAGGATGCGGAAATATTCAATCCCAGCATATTGGCAAAACACGTGCAACTGAACAAGATCAGCCAGTAGCGCAATTCTGACAACGGTATTTCCAAGATATAATTACCCACCAATACGAACAGGATGGTCTGCATCGCCGAGATCAGGAAAAGCACCAGGACCTTGGAAGTGAGGTAGCTGCTTCTGCTGAGATGAAGGAACTGCTCGCGTTTAAGGATCTTCCGGTCGCGGTAGATTTCCTCCGCACTCATGGTTAGTCCGAAGAACAACGCTACCACTACGCTCATGAAGAAATAAACCGGAATATTGTGATTGTTATAGAAACTGTACTCGTTCTCGCCGTCCAGTACGTCGTAATACTTCACCATGAACGCGATAAAGAACGCCAGCACGGGCGCCTCGAACACATTGATGAACAGGTACTGTTTATTGGCCAGTTTGGCGAGGACGTCGCGGGTGATAAAGACCCTGAGCTGTTTAAACCAGTTGGGAATCTGCTGGGTAACAGGAAGGGCTTCCTTCACGTGTTCAATCCGCGGTAATTTGATCCGCTGCTTGAAGTATTGGTACCATTGGCCCGGTGAAATTTTTCGCGTGTTCGTATGCCGGCCATATTCGTTTACGATCTTTGTTTCTATGATCGAGAATATCTGTTCCGGATTGATATTCCCGCATTCGGGACATGCTCCCTGATTTTTATTGGCTGCATGAATGACGTCGCGGTAATAAATCACAGCTTCGATCGGATTTCCGTAGTAGATCTGAAAGCCTCCCGAATCCATGATGATCAGCGTGTCGAACATCTTGAAGATATCCGACGAAGGCTGGTGGATCACCACAAAGACCATTTTTCCGCGCAGGGACAATTCCTTGAGCAGGTCCATGATGTTTTCAGAATCGCGTGAAGAAAGACCGGACGTAGGTTCATCTACAAACAACACGGCAGGTTCGCGCAATAACTCAAGGCCGATATTCAAACGCTTTCGCTGTCCACCGCTGATGGTCTTTTCAAGGGGTGAGCCCACCTTCAGGTTCCTGATCTCCGTCAATCCAAGACTGAGCAACGTCTGCTCTGCCAGCAGTGTGGTCTCTTCCTTCGTATAATATCCAAAGCAGAGGCGCGCCGCATAATAAAGGTTTTCAAAAACAGTAAGGTCATCGATCAGCAGGTCGTCTTGTGGAATGTAACCGATGATACCCTGCACTTTCTCCGGCTCCATGTGAATATCAATGCCGTTGATCAGTACCCGGCCACTGGAGGGTTTCTCACTCCCGTTCAACACATTCAGCAGTGTGGATTTCCCGGACCCGCTGGCCCCCATCAGACCGATCAGCTTTCCGCCGTGCTCGGCAATATTCACATTCTGCAGCCCCGCTCTTCCACTCCTGAAATGATAGAACAGGTGGTCGGCAGAAAAAGTAATGTGCGTGCGACTTTCGTCCGTCAAAAATTTACCAACGATATCACTGTAGTAGATCGTCTCGATCTTATCCCCGCGGATGGTGCTTCCGGTAGGAAAAATATCCACCCTCCGGCTTTTCAGTAGCTGGCTGTTGAGGTAAAGCGTCGTGATGCCGAGATATTTTATAAAATACGTTTCGGCATCGGGCAATCTCAAAATGGCGATAAGGCCTGTGAGATTCTTCTCGACAATACGCGGTCCGGGATAAGGCTTTTCATCCGAGCCTTCATCGACGATCAATACATTTTTGGAAGAAAGCTCATCGATATCCTGGCCGGTGACAAAGGCCTGTAATGCCTGCATGTCCACCTTCGGGATCTTCAGCGCCTGGCCTATATAAAAGATCAGATTCCCCTGCCGGTCGGAAATTTCTCTTTCTGAATGTACGAGCTCAATGATCTTGACGACCATCACCATCTTCTGTTGCATGGTGAGGGCCTGGTTGACCTGCTTGACGATCTGCATGATCTTCGCCCAGTCATCGACGAATTGCTGCGTCTCCGCATCCAGTGAGCTCAGATCCTGTGGCGACTCGATCCGCTGGCTTTGAACAAATTCATCGAATAATTTAAGGTAATAGGCGGTGGCATCGCGATTCAGGTGAAGACTCAGAAATTCCTTGACATTCGTTCTCTCGGCCTCCGTAATGCGCTCGCGCGCCACAATGGCGAAAAGTTGAATGATGGCCTTAAGAAGTTCTTCACTCATATCGTTTCCTTAACCGCTTCAAAATAGGAGGAATTAAGGAAATTGGGAAATAGGCATATCAGGAAATAAGGCCCCTCTCATGGAGCCGCCAGGGTTTGCACGCATAGGGTTTATAATAAGATCGCGGGTAGGTTCATGGTTGTGCCAAAAAGGTCCGGCATTGCCGGACCTTTTCATATTTATCTGCATCCAGGGTCTATCGACCGCGGAATTAACCGATTTTAGTGGTGATCAGATCGCCGAGTACGAAGAGGCCCTCGCGAAGATATTCGTCACTCAACTCCCGAAGGTCGCTGCTCATCGGTCGCTCTTTCCCCGCTATTTTGGTATTCAACTTGGCGTCGGCCGCTTTCTTTTCGGCTTCCTGCATTTCTTTTTTACGCACTGCCTCATTCAGGGAGATCCTGGTATCCTTCATGCTCTTCTTTGTAACGGCAGTGGAATCCACAAAACGCCCAAGCTGCGGGTCTGTTTTCAACCTCGTATTGTACGATTGCGTCAGTCCCGCGATCACCCTTGGATTGATCACCGGCGTTTTCTGATACATCGTACCGCGAATCTCATCCCAGGGCAACGCACTTGCGCGGGAGCTTTCCCCGAATTGCTCCGGATCAAGCGCTGTGGGCAAATTGATGTCGGGCATAACGCCTCTGTGTTGCGTGCTGCTTCCCGTTACCCGGTAGAATTTCTGGAACGTTAATTTCAGCTGGCCTACCTCGCTTTTAGGATCATTGATGAATTTATCCAGGGCGATCACAGTCTGTACCGTTCCCTTGCCATAAGTAGATTCTCCCACAACGACACCCCTGCGGTAATCCTGGATGGCGCCCGCAAAGATCTCAGATGCTGACGCGCTGAAGCGATTTGTCAATACGACGAGTGGCCCGTTGTATGCCACCGTCGGGTCATCGTCGGATCCGATCTCCAGCTTATTTGCCGAATTTTTGACTTGCACGACAGGACCATTTTTGATGAATATCCCCGTCAGGTCAATCGCCTCCGCGAGCGAGCCGCCGCCGTTGTTCCGGAGGTCGAGTACCAGACCATCCATACCCTCGCGCTGGAGCTCCTTGATCAGTCTCTGAACATCGCGGGTCGTACTGTTATAGTTCGGATCGCCTTTTTGATAAGCCTCAAAATCCATGTAAAAACTCGGAAGGGTAATCACGCCAAGCTTCATCGTCTTACCGTCTTTCTGGTAATTGATCATTTGCTTCTTGGCTTGCTGGTCTTCCAGTTTGATCTTATCGCGCACCAACACATATTCTCTCACCGCGCCGCCGACACCGGTCTGCGCCGGAAGAATCGACAGACGCACTTTGGTTCCCTTCGGGCCCTTGATCAACTTAACAACGTCATCGATCCGCCAGCCGATCACATCGACCAGCTCGCCATCCTCCCCCTGTCCTACCGCCACGATGCGGTCATTCACTTTCAGGAGTTGACTTTTCTCCGCGGGTCCGCCAGGGAGGATCTCCACGATCTTCGTATAGTCGTTTTCTGTCTGCAGGCGGGCGCCAATACCTTCCAGAGAAAGGCTGATGCTTTGCTTGAAGCGATCGGCCATGGAGGGTGACATGTAATTCGTGTGCGGATCATAGGATTCGGTAATGCAATTCATATACATGCTGAAAATATCTTCAGCAATCACATCACGGCTATAGGTTTTCACCAGACGCTCGTAGCGTTCCTTTAATGTTTTCTGAACCTCTTCAGGTTTTTTTCCGGCGAGCTTCAGACTCAGCGCCTGATTCTTGATGATCTTTCTCCAAAGATCATTTATTTCCGACGCGCTCTTCGGCCAGGGCTCCTTGCTGCGGTCGGTTTCATAATACTCATCTTTCGTATAATCAAAAGTTTCGTCGACGAGCTTTTCCAACACAAAGGCCATCCGTTCATCAAAACGCTTTTTAAAGACCGCATAGATCTCAAAGGCGGGATCAACATTCTCCGACCGTGTGAGGTCGTCAATGCGGTAGCGGTATTTCTCGAAACTGGCCACGTCTTCGGCTGTGAAGTACGTCTTGTTGTTGTCCAATGCTTCGAGATATTCATTGAGAATCACCGATGACAGGCTGTCGTCAAGCGTAAGTTTCCGATAATGGTTGTTATCGAGTATATACGAGACAACTTTTGCTTCTTTACCGTAAACGGGTTTTGCTTTAAGCTGCGTAGTATCACCGGGCACGGACGCCTGGGTATTGAAAGCAATAAACCAGGCAAAAAATAAATACAGGATGCGCTTCATAATCTTTGTCTTCTTACCAAACGTAGAAATGTACGGTTGGTTTCCATAGTAAACGGCTTGGCCAGCCAAATAATTCAAAGCAAGTATTATACCTATTGTTTCTTGTTTTCCTCAAGCTCTCCAAGGAATTTTTGTGCCTGGGCCAAATCCCCGAATTCATAGTGTTTCGAGCCGCCTTCGCGTGACTTTATCTCCAGTTTCACCAGAACCACGTCCCGCTCCGGCCGGAAGCTGTGTTTTTCATGCTTGAAATCCTCCCCTTCCATCGTCGAGATCTTGAAAGCCGTAGCCCGGACGGATTTACAATAGGAGCATTCATAGTGTTTGATAAGCTCGCCAGGGGTCGTCAGTGTAGGTGTTTGGGTAATTTCTTCCCGCACAACTTTCAGGGTAAAAAATCCGCAACTTCCACACTGGAGAGCCTGCAGGTGCCCGGGGTATTTTTCTACGAGTACATCGTTTGTTTTCTCGTCGAACCAAACGTCGTAATCGACAGAGAACACATCTTCCTCCGCCCGCATCCCTTCATCGAGGTGAACGTCTTCTTCATGCTCCGCAAGCAGACGCATTTTATTGCCTGTTTTGGGATTGGTTCTCGGCATATAACGCCATTTCTTTAATTTCTTATCCAGTTTCGTCGGATAATAATATTCGAGGATCAGGAAAGCGACATAACCCACGAGCGTGCCACCCGCAAAACCCATGAATAACCTCACGTAAAACCAAACGCCCATTTCGTCGAGTTTGTCCATTCCGTACCGGTTGATCAGCATGGCGACGCCAATGGCGAAAAGAATGAAAATAAGCTCAAGATTCTTTATCTCCCTGCGGCTTATATAGTCGTATTTTTCTTTGGAGGATTTAATTGCGGCGATTTTGATGTGGTGAAGAAGGTAGACAACAATGCCAGCTGCAAACATCAATATTGCCCCGATCAGCATCAGTTGATGCCACAGATCAAGAAAAGAACCAGACTCAATTTTTTCCATACTTTTGGTTTAATGGTTTTAAATATAAAAATTAAAACGATTTAAGCGGGTGTTTAATCGTCAGATATGAAAAAATCATTCTTTAAATTGATGGCACAGGTCAACAGGTGGCTGCTACCGCGGTACAGCAAACGCAATCTCTCCAAATTGTCGAAGGTCGACCAGGCGATCATTGCTTTCCGTTACTGGGTTACCAAAAATTCACTGTAGCAACGCCGCACGCGTCACAGACGAACCTGGGCTAACGATCCAGTATCTGCTTCAGGTCTGCCGGGCTGTAGCCGACTGATTTTATCGTTTTGTGGTCGGATTTCCGGTAAACCAGCCATTTCTCGCCCTCCTGCCGATAATAACACTCTGTTCCATCCTTGTTCCTGTAGTACTCCACGGTTTGCAGGGCTTCCGCTTCGGAGCCACAGGCCTTGCTCATATTCGATCGCTGAACCTCCTCGAAAAGATCGTGAAACTTATCCGCTAAACCGAATTCCAGTATCGCCCCTGAAAGCACGTATTGAATGTCGCACAGCGCATCCGCTACTTCCACAATATCCCGTTCACGGATCGCCGCCTCCAGTTCCTTCAGTTCCTCCGCAATCAGTGCAACACGAAGCTTGCACCGGTCTTCCGCAGGTATGGACGGCTGCGGCAGAATCGGGTGTTTAAAGGTTTCATGGAAGTCGGCGACCATTTTTAAAGCATCAGGCTGTTTCATAGTTTTTCCCCGCAAACGGTTTATAAAGGCTGCTAATTGTTAATTTTTTGTAAAATGACACCACCAATAAAGGTATTTTGAAACCAATTTTAAAAAATTACCGTAATTTTGAACCATGGAGTTTTTCAGAAAGAAAACGATCACCAGGATATTCAGCCTTTTCACAGGGGTTATATTCCTGAATATGAGTTTCTTTCTGGCAGAAGTCTGTATGCTGGATCTGAAGGACAAGCAGATGATTGAAAACGTCTGTAACCTCGTCATCAATGCCGGCATGGAAGAAGAGCGCGACGCCCATAGTACAGGAGCGGATGTTTCCATGAAGGAAATTCCCTTCATGGCAGCCGGTCTCTTATTCAAACACTCTTCTCTTTTTCTGATTGCGTGCAAAGTGCACGTTGAATTTGAAGATCACTATCTGCACGCTGATCACTCCATCAAATTTTCTCCTCCTCCTGATCTTGTTTCCCTTCATTCCTGAGCCTTGATCTTCCGGTCAGCGGCTTGCTTTCCAACATCATAGGGTCTTCGCCAATTCGCATGGCGGGAATTTAAACTTGTTGATCTGCCTGCAATAAGCGGGCGTCGTCAACCTAAACATGGATCATTTTATGGAGACTTATAAAGTATTACTAAAGAATAACAAAAAGTGGGTTGAAGAAAAATTGCGTCAGGATCCGCTTTTTTTCGAGAGACTGTCAAAAGGACAAAGCCCTGAAGTGCTATGGATCGGATGCTCTGACAGCCGCGTCCCTGCCAATGAAATTACGGGGACAAATCCCGGCGATATTTTCGTGCACCGGAATATCGCAAACATGGTCGTGCATTCAGATATGAATCTGCTGAGCGTACTCGATTACGCGGTCAATATTTTGAAAGTAAAACATGTGATCGTCTGTGGACATTACGGCTGTGGCGGCGTGAAGGCTGCCATGACCAACGAACAATATGGTCTGGTAGACAACTGGCTCCGTCACATCAAGGATGTATATCGCCTGCATCAGAAAGAACTCGATAACATTAAAGGAGAAGAGGAAAGGTTCAATCGCTTTGTTGAACTCAATGTGATCGAGCAGGTGTTTGATCTCTCCAAAACCTCCATCATACAAAATGCATGGCGCAACCGGAGTGTTCCGATGATCCATGGATGGGTGTACGACCTGAGGACAGGCATACTTCAGGATCTCGGCATAAGTCTGCACAGTAAGTCGAAGTTGCCTTCCATTTACAATGTCAAGGAACAAGTAATCGCGGGGATAGAAATATAAGACGATGAGCGCAAGATTGAATTCTTTCCGGGGAATCAAGAATGATTTGTCGGCGAGCCTCGTAGTGTTTCTGGTTGCCTTGCCACTGTGTCTGGGTATTGGCCTTGCATCCACAGGCCGCCCTGACCTCGTGTTTTCAGGTGTGATCGCCGGATTTGTCGGTGGTTTGGTCGTAGGCTTCTTCAGCGGGTCGCCGCTGGGAGTCTCCGGCCCGGCCGCCGGCCTGGTGGTAATCGTATTAACATCCCTTGAATCGCTGGGAAGTTTTGAAGTATTGTTACTGGCCGTTTTTCTCGCAGGAATTTTCCAGCTGATCGGTGGCTTTCTTCGGGCGGGAATCATCGGATATTATTTTCCGTCTTCTGTTATCAAGGGGATGCTGGCAGCCATAGGGTTGACGCTCATCCTGAAGGAGATACCGCATGCCCTGGGGTATGACAAGGATTTCATGGGCGATTTCGCGCTGAACCAACCCGATGGCCACAACACGTTCAATGAGATCTTCTATGCGCTGCAGGCGATCAGCCCTGCTGCCGTCATCATCAGTGTGTTTTCTCTGGGACTGCTGATCTTCTTTGAAAGACCTTTTATCAAAAGGTTCAACGTTTTCAAATTCTTGCCCGGCGCCTTGTTCGTGGTGATGGCAGGAATTCTGCTCAACTATGTTTTCCTTCAGATCAGACCGGAATGGGTGCTGGCTGGCGAGCACCTCGTGCAACTGCCTGTGGCAAATGATACGTCGGAATTTATCAGCTTCTTCCGGTTGCCGGATTTCACAGCGCTTTCCAATCCGCAGGTTTATGTGGTGGCGATCACCATTGCACTGGTCGCAAGCCTGGAAACACTCCTGTGCGTGGAAGCCACGGATAAGCTCGATCCATATAAACGCAATACACCTACCAACCGTGAACTGAAAGCGCAGGGTATCGGGAACATGGTCGCAGGACTGATCGGCGGATTGCCGATTACACAGGTGATCGTGAGGAGCTCCGCGAACATCAACGCAGGGGCGCAGACCAAGATCTCGACGATGGCACACGGCGCCATCCTCCTGCTGGCAGCCTATTTTATTCCCCGCTTCCTCAACCTGATCCCGCTGGCAAGTCTTGCGGCCATCCTCCTGATGGTGGGTTATAAACTTTCAAAATTCGGACTTTACAGAAGTATGTTCAGGCTGGGCTACGAACAGTTTATACCCTTTATTGCCACCATCATCGGCATCCTGCTGACGGACCTTCTGAAAGGTATCGCCATCGGAATGGGCGTTGCCATCTTCTTTATCCTCCGCAAGAATTACAAACATTCTTACCACTACAAGGAGGAAAGGACGCACGAGCAGGAAACGATCATCATCCGCTTGTCCGAGGAAGTCACATTCCTGAACAAAGCGAGCATCCAGGCAAAACTAGACGAGGTGCCCAACAACGCCAGGGTTGTGATCGATGGGTCCCACTCCGTACACATCGACCATGATGTGCTGGAGATCATTCACGACTTCAAGGCACATGCGGCGCCACTCCGGAATATCCATGTCGAGACGATCGGCATCCGCGACGTGGTGTTGAACGCCTCACACTAGGGTCCACGGACGACGGACCACGGTCCACGGCCAGCTTAGGTCTGTGGTCCGTGGTCTGTGGTCCGTCTACGGATTTTTCTATCTTTGCCGCACCAAAAAAGGAACAGATGAAGAATTTTGTTGAGGAACTTCGCTGGCGCGGCATGCTTCACGATATCATGCCCGGCACTGAAGAGCAATTGCTGAAAGAACCCACGTCAGGATATATCGGTTTTGACCCCACCGCCGATTCACTGCACATCGGACACCTGGCGCAGATCATGACCCTCCTCCACTTCCAGGTTGCCGGCCATAAGCCTTTCGCCCTCGTCGGCGGCGCCACGGGAATGGTGGGCGATCCCTCGGGGAAGTCTGCCGAGCGCAACCTGTTATCGGAAGACGTTCTGCGCCACAATGAAGCGTGTGTGAAAAAACAACTGGAAAAATTTCTGAACTTCACGGGGCCGAATGCCGCGGAGATGGTGAACAATTACGATTGGTTCAAGGATTTTAAATTCCTTGACTTTATCAGGGATGTGGGCAAACACATCACTGTCAACTACATGCTGTCAAAAGACTCCGTACAGAAGCGCCTGGAAAGCGGGTTGTCATTTACTGAATTCACCTACCAGCTCGTGCAGGGATACGATTTCTACTGGCTGAACCAACACCAGAATTGCAAGGTTCAGATGGGCGGATCGGATCAGTGGGGAAACATCGTTACCGGCACGGAACTCATCAGAAGGAAAGGTGACAGGGAAGCATTTGCGATCACCACCAAACTCATCACGAAGGCCGACGGCACAAAATTCGGAAAAACGGAGGGCGGAAATATCTGGCTGGATCCGAAAAAGACTTCTCCGTATAAATTCTATCAGTACTGGCTGAACGTTTCCGATGAAGATGCGGGGATTTTTATCAGGATCTTCACGCAATTTTCAAAGAATGACATTGAGGGGCTCGCTGCCGAACATCAGCAGGCGCCGCACCTGCGCAAACTTCAGCAGGCACTCGCCAAGGATATCACCATCCGTGTGCACTCGACTGCTGAATATGAGAAAGCCATCACGGCCAGTAACATTCTCTTTGGAAATTCCACCACTGAGGAGTTGCAGAGTCTTGATGAAGATACCTTGCTTTCCGTATTTGAAGGCGTCCCGCAGGTTGCCGTTTCAAAGGCGGCGTTTGAAGCATGCGGGAATGTGATCGACTTATTATCTGTTGTTTCCCAGAATATGATCTTTCCTTCCAAGGGTGAGGCGCGCAAGATGCTGCAGGCGGGTGGCGTGAGCATCAACAAACAAAAAGTCGCGGATTCAAATGCAAAACCCGACTTCCACCTGTTGCAGAACAAATATCTGCTCGCGCAGAAAGGGAAGAAGAATTATTACCTGATTGTGGTGGAGTGAATGGTAAACCAGTGATCAGTTATCAGTTGCCAGTTATCAGTTGCCAGTTGCCAGTTATACAGGCTGGCATCCCGATTCGGACTGACATGGGAAGGATGTTGCGGCGATCATTGGGAATTGGGAATTAGGCATTAGGCATTAGGCATTAGGAATTGGGAATTAGGAATTGGGCATTAGGAATTGGAATTGGAATTTCTGAATTGAAAGCTGATCCTTTTTCCAAAGCCCAACGAATCTTAAATCTTGAATCTTAAATCTTGAATTTTAGACAAAAAAAATCCGGAGAGCCATCCCCGGATTTTTTTAATGGATCACTCTCCACACGCTCATTTACCCAGTTTGATCAGCTTATATCCCAGTGAGAACTGGAACACTTGATTCTTGGCGTCATTCGACTGGTTCGCGGGTGCGTCGTCATAGATCTTGGAGAGTCCAAGGTTATAGCGCGCATCGAGTGTCAATCCGAAAGGAAGATCCCAACCGAGGCCGAGGCCAAGGGTAAAGTCACTGCTCTTCATCTTGTCTTTCACATCCTCCACGCGGTAAGTGCCGCCAAACTGATCCTGAATAGGGGTTTTCGCACTGGTGATAAAACCGAACTGCGGGCCCGCCTGGAGGTTAATACCTGCCACGGTATAAAGCTTCAGGATGATCGGAATATTCAGGTAGCTGAAGTTTGATTCAAAGTTCTGGCTGTTGATCTCGACCTTGGATCCCTGCTGTGAGAAAATGACCTCTGGCTGGATTCCGATCTTTGCAGCCTTGATCAGGACAAACGCACCGCCGTGAAAACCAGCGCGGTTCTTGTAATTCTCGCCGGCAGATGATTTCGTATCAATGGTCGCGAAGTTGGGCCCACCCTTGATACCGATTGCAACCTGTGCCTGGGAATACGCCTGTTGCGCCGCAACGAGCATACAACACATTATTAACACCTGTTTTGTTTTCATATGATCAGATTAAGTTTTTCATCATCAGAAATGGTAACGCAGACCGAGGGTGGGTGAAAAAGAATGCAGTGAAAAATCTACCCGGGTCACTTTATCATCGTTATTACTGGTGTTGGGATCACTCGAGCTTATGAGCAATCCGGTAATGGCCAGCTCCATCGCCCAATGCTCATTAAAAAAGTAAGCTGCACCCGGGAATAACGAAAATGTTATTGAATTATTTTTGGTGACGTTACCGAATGCCGGATCGGTTTTACCGGACGCAAAGCTTAAACCGGCCTGTCCGAAAATTGCGAAACTTTCATTTCCCGTAAATTTATAGTAACGGGCAAACGGCCCCAGGCCGAAGGAAGAATTGATGGTCTTGTTCGCGCCTGTACCTGTACGGCTACTGGCCAGCGTAAGGCTTGTTCCGATGGCGAGGTTATCGCTGACAAAATATCCAAAACTGGGAGACAGCGTGAAGGAGCTTGCATCATTGGCGCTGCCTCCTTCGCGCGACACTGAGCTGAACCCGAGGGTTCCGCCCACCATCATATTTCCTGCGCTGGTTTGGGCATGGGCACTGAATGCTGCGACGACAAAAGCGATCACTAAAAAAATAGATTTTTTCATTATTTGTGTAAGGTTTATCCGGCCGCAAATCTATTGAATGAACGCAGTAAGCAAAAACAATCACGCTCAATCTATTGCCGCATCCAATAAGTCGTCGTTAACGGCGTTTGGCAGCGTGATGCGAAAAGAAGCCAGGGCATCCATCTCCCGCGCTACGGAGAAAACCGCGTTTTTGTTGCGCGCCCACGCCCTCCGTGCCAAACCGTTATACACGTCAAAATATAACATACTCACAATCCGGTCGTCACACGCCTTTGTACCATCCAATACCATACCAAATCCTCCGTTGATCGCCTCCCCCCATCC
>JBARAD010000154.1:0-3695 GCA_049791675.1 Chryseosolibacter sp. | reverse complement strand
AGTCTGTACGTCTCGTGCCAACCGGGCCAAGCGCCGGACTTCCCGGGTTGTTGTGCATCTCTAAATCTTCCGCAAGGGTTTTGACGGCGAGGATGTGAAAGAAAAATCCTGTTATGGAGCCAGCTTTTCCCGCCAGACCTTCGACTGCACCAGGACCTGCAGGTCCTGAAGGCTTACCCACCACGGGCGGCTCTACTGCCGGCTTTGGTGGCGATGGTGGTGGTGCAGCAGGAGGCGCAGGAGGCGGTGCAGCTACTTTAGGTGGTGGCGGTGCAGCCTTAATGCGAGCTTTCAGACCAGCTTTGGCATGGGCCCTGGCGGCTTTTGCCTCAGGCGTCTGCCATGGCTTTGTCTGCTTCGGCGCGCCTGCCTTTTCAGCTGCCTTTCTTGCAGCCACGAGCTTTGCATGCTCCTGTTCGCCGGGCCGGGCGAATTTTTTCGGATCAGTTTGCTTATAAGCTTTCTTTCCGGATTTCTGCGCCGCCGCGTTTCGCGCTTGCTGCTCAGTCCGTTCGGCACCAGATTTTTTTAAATTGCCAGTCTTTGATTCAGGAACACCGCTTTGCTTTTCCCCAGGCATTGTAAGGCCGTGGGGTTTCTCGCTGTGACCTATGTGATAATCTTTCGGGTCTTTCCCAACCATACGTGCGCGATTTTGATTCGCCACACGCCCCATCTCAGGGTCAAATCCACGGTCGGTTTTGCTGGCATCTACCGGCGGCCCTGTGATGGGCACTTCCATCACAATGTCCGGTTCCACGGGTGGTGAACCCGTCACCGGACCTGGCTCAGCCGCCGGCGGGCCCTCATGCCAGAACTGACGGGTATTAACATCTTCTAGTTTAGCAGGCGCATAACCATCCGGATCTGTCATAGAAACCGGCGTAGCAAGGGCATAACAATACAGATTGATTCCCCCTGACACACCGGCGGGATCACAACTAATCCACCTCCCCAACCACGGCGCATAATATCTTGCTCCATGATATTCCAAACCACTCTCCTCATCCCGTTCCTTACCAGTATACCGGTATCGCTTTGCCGGTACTTCCCGTAGCTGGTCCGTTGCCTGATAACTGGTACTTCCGTACGGAAAATACTCTTCATAACTGATGATAGCGGCGTTAGCACTCCCATCCAGTTCCAGCGATGCCGTACCCAGATGGTTAGTGTATTGATACCGGATCAGCGGAGTCTCCGCCTGGTGACTGCTGTTCAGTTTCGTGTCGACCAAGGCAATCCGCCTTGTATCATCCATGACGTGCAATGTCTCGCGTTCCAGTTCGAGCACGCCGTTCCTTCGCTTCCGGAAAATCTCAAATCCTCCCAGGTAGATCCGCTCCTCCGTAACATTGTTCTTTTCCACGACCTTGCGCGCCCGTTCTCCTGCTGAATCATACACATAATACGCCCCCACCGCAGCATCATTCGCCGCCGATGCCGTGATCGTGATATGCTGCAGCTGGTCCATGAAGTCCCAGGCCATTGCCGGCAAGTGGGGCATTTTGGTCATGTTACCATGCTTATCATACGTGTACTGAAAGGCAGTACCTGTCCCACCGTCAATCGGAGCCGTAAGAAGATGGTTGTTGGCAGTGTCATACGTAAACGTCCGTCCCCAGCTATTGACATTCTTCATCCATAGCATATTTCCGGCGGAGTCATAACCATACCGTTGTATATAGCGCTGCAGCTTATTACCATCACCCTTATGGCCCAGCATCGTACGCTGTGAATCGTAGGCATCCGGAGCAACATTGCTGGCGATATGTTCCCGGCCCTTCGCCTGAATAAGCCGATACAGGCTGTCATACGTATAATCGCAATCCGGATCTACCCGCTGGTTATTGAAGAATATACTTTGTAATGCATCGTCCTTTATGAATGTGATGTTACCTGCGGGATCATAGGTATAGTGCAAATCCTGCAGCTTGTCTGCGCCGGCGTTTCGCGTCGTTCTCAGTCGCAGCAGGCGGAAGGTTCTCGAATCGTAGGTATATTTGGTCGATGTGTTGTTTCCATACAAGACAGATGTCCGGCTCCCTTTGACATCATAGTCGACATTTTCCACAAACACGGTATCTGCATTGCTGCCCCTGAGTTTTGCGCTGAGCGCATTGAGCAGATTAGCTTCGTTATATTCAACGGAAAATATTGATGCAGGAATGGCCGGCGTATGCGGCGTAACAACGTTGACGACTCTGTTCAGCGCATCATATTCACTTCTTGAAACGAACACTTCAGATTCCATTACCATCGATCCTGGGGTAGTCCAGTCCGGAACGGTTTTATAATCATGGCACAATTGCCGCGAGGATTCCACGATATTCCCCTTAAAATCGAATCGCACCGATCTGGCTATCCCCGACGAATCGTAATGAGTATGTATTTTGCCCAGCAGATTTGCTGTTCGATGGGTTTGCACTTCCGCAGCAGTCAGCCCCTTAACGTCAACGTATTGAAATTTCTCAAATACTGTGGCCGTGGAGGCAGGGAGATTGATCACGATCTGTTGTACCGGTCGGTGCAGGTTGTCATACGACGTTTCAAAACGATGATCCCTGCTGTCCCATGAAACAATGGGCGCGCCGAGGCAATCATTCAGCACCCACCGTGCTCCACCATCCACACTCCTTTCATATATCTGGTGGCCGAGCATATCATAATGATACTTTGCTACCGCATTCCCCCTGGGGTCGATCACCGCATCAATATTTCCCTCCACATCTAAAATAAACTGCGTGGCATGGAATTCTTCGTCTACCGTGTTATTGGTAAAATCATTTAATTTATTGTGCTCAACGACAAAGAAAGGTCTGCCGAACAGATCGGTGTGTGAGGCGGAAGGAGTCTGGTCATGGACCACTGCCTTGTCAGCTGCTTCTCTTTCTTTGACCGGGTCTTTTCCCTGCTTTAAGAGTAACGCGTCGATCGAACCGTTGATCCGGTCGGCGTACCACTTGCTTGCCTTACAGTTATCATTCTGATCAAAGGATCTTTGCATCCACGAATCGTACGCAATGCTGGTGAAGGTTTCGTCCGGCATCACCGTCCGGATCAGCCTTCCTGCAGCGTCATAATACAGGACCGGCGTGACTCCCGTTTCTCTTACTTCTGCTTCATCCTCATAGTCATGTGAATCTGAAAAATAGGACTCGTATTGCCTTACAGGTTTGCCTTTATTGTTCAGGATAGTCCTGCCGTTGCCCACCCACCGGCGGGCAGCAGGTTTCAGATCCAGGTCGCCGTCGGGTCTCTTTACCAGTTTGCCATCCGCATCGCGATACGGCGCGTCGCCGGGCTCAGCCTGTATCTTTTTCAAGACCACATTTCCAAGGCCCCCGGAATACTCAAAGCTGTACTGAAGCTTCGGAGCTGGATTTACGGCATGATGCTCTTCCCGCAGGATGGTCCCCACTGCACAGGGCACCTTCGTAAGATCATAGATCAGGCGCATCGTGGCGTGCTTCAAAAGTCCTCTGCCATTTACAAAAGGATCGGCAAAAAAATCCTGAACTTGTTCAGCGGACAAGTCTGCGACAAAATCAAGAAGGGTGTCTCCTTCGTTTCCCTTTCCCATGACCGCCGTACCCGCCAGGAATCCCAGTGCATCCATCGCAACCTCCACCATGTTATCATTATTGTCTTTCACCTTTCTCGGCGATAACGTCCTGAAGTCAAAGGCTTCGATCCTC
>JBARAD010000153.1:0-2005 GCA_049791675.1 Chryseosolibacter sp. | reverse complement strand
TTACTGCTCACTGCTCACTGCTCACTGATTACTGCTTACTGATTACCGCTCACTGCTCACTGATTACTGCTTACTGATTACTGATTAACTGATTACCCATCCAAGGCACTCTTTATTTAATCGTTATGGGATACTCCCTATACCCACCGGCCTGTGTCCAGCGGATGCGGAAGTCACCTTTGTACTGCTTTTTGGTCTGAGGGTCCTTCCCGTCCCATTCGAGGAGGTTCTTTTCCTTTGTGCTGGTAAGGAGTGTGGCCAATTTATCTTTTCCGTCTTTGGAATACAGCGCTACTTCAGTTTCGCTATTGCTCCATGATATGTTGGCAATAACACATTTCTCTCCTTTCTTGATTACCCCTGGGATGACGACTGCCATCCTGATCTCCTTGCTATCCGTTTTTTCCACAGCCGGAAGTTTCACCGGCGCCATCGCGTACTTTCTTTTGAAGCTGGGAGGATTTTTGGAAATGACATTTTCAAACCTGAGGTATGCGGCGGTCTGCAGATCGTCTTCATCGAAGCGGGCTGCATACAGGTCGCGGATGGTCTGGTCAAAGTCAAGCAGCGAAGTCCAGAGCGTTCCCGTGGCCTGGCCATTTTTCTTGTTTGTCGTTTCGATGCCATGTGCAATATATGAATTTGTGAACGCAGGATTTTCCTTGTCCTTATTCCACATCACATCCAGATGCGTATTGATCAGGCGTTTGATATCCGTTTCGTCAAACACGACGCCCGTGTGGTAGGCATCCACCATCTGGGCCACTTCGCGCGACTGATAACCGGCGCTCGGGTTAATACCCACCCAATGGCTGAAATCGTTCTTATCGATTTTTACATCCCAGGGGCCGAACGGTTCCCAATAGTTCCATTCGTAATGATTGTCGGTCAGCTGCAGTTGTCTTTTCATCCTCAGGAAGATCTTTTCAGCGCGGTCGCGGTAAAATTTATCGCCCGTGAGCCGGTAGATCTGCAGACATACCTGGCCGAGGTCGTTCTGCTTATTGAAGGGATGGCTTAAACCTGATTTGATTACTTCGCTGCCATACTTCCAGGCTTTGAGGTTCCCCGGTTCCATATATTTCTCGTAGGAAACATAACCGCCGATCGGTCCATCTTCTCTCCAGGTGCCGCGCTTGTCGTTCTTTTCAATCAAATGCTTTTTCGCAATGGCGGTGTAGTTCTTCACTTGGGCGGCATATTTGCCTTTCAATGTTTTATCCTCAGATACAAGAAGGGCGAAATCCAGAATGCCATTGATCAGGATCGCATCGCCGACGTGGGAATCAATCCAGTATTTCTTATCGTACATATAAGGTCCCACCCATCCCTTGTAACCGTCGGGTCCTGTATCCATTTTGCTGATGAGCCAGTCATAGTAGCGCACGCCTGCATCCAGCCACTCCGTATTTTTAGTCAGTTCATAGTTCTCGATGAACTGGTCCATACCACTGCGGGCGTGCCAGCAGAAGGCTTCACCTTTTGCGTTCTCAACGAACGACGGGTTGTTCGCCATTTTGTTGTACAACTGATCGGGCGTGATTTCGAGTTTCATTCCTTGTTGCCCGAATGATGTTTCACTGTGCCATAGTAGAATGGTCAGCGCGAGCAGTAAACGAAAACTTATTTTCTCTGTGCTTTTCATGCTTGTGACTGTTAATATTGGATTAAGAGGTTGATTGGTATTCTAATTATAGTGGTCGCTGTAAACAAGGCCACTTGTGTTTGCTGTGGGCCGTCCCTAATTTCTTACAGAAAACAACGATACTTTTTCTTCGGCCAGCTTTTTGCCGCGCCTGTCTTTCACTTTCGTTGTCACCTGGATCTTGTATTGTTCGTTTTGAGAAAGATGTTCGGCAGGTGTGAACGTGAACTTTGTTCCACCATGTGTTACTTTCCACGTTCCATCGATTTCCCTGTTGTTCTTTATCCGGATAATTCTCACACCATTTTTTTCGAGGATGCTTTTCTCATCGATCACGGGCGCGAACTGCACGGATATTTC
>JBARAD010000152.1:0-3133 GCA_049791675.1 Chryseosolibacter sp. | reverse complement strand
CAAATATCGAGGCGATGTATAAAAAGTTCAACCCGGGCTTTGCATTGGATTATCGGTTCGTCGATCAAAAGTACCAAAGTCAGTATGTCGCTGAAAACCGGGTCGCTTCGCTTTCGATCTGGTTTGCCGGACTGGCCATCATCATATCCTGCCTTGGCTTGTTCGGACTCGCGGCCTATTCGGCGGAACGACGTACGAAAGAAATAGGCATTCGCAAGGTATTAGGATCCTCAGCAGCAGGGATCGTTTTTCTTTTGTGCAAAGACTTTGTCTGGCTTGTGTTGATTGCTGTACTTATTTCCGTACCGGTCAGCTATTACGTCTTGAGCAGGTGGCTCGATAACTTCGCGTACTCTATCGACCTTCAGTGGTGGTTCTTTATAGTTGCAGGATTGATATCCATGCTGATTGCACTGATCACTACCGGGCACCAGGCGGTGAAAGCATCATCGATAAATCCCTCCCAATGCCTGCGCAACGAATGATCTGTTGACTGTGGTAATATCTGATTTGATGACCTTCAAACCGGAAATAAGATCCACGATCCTGCCTATGTCCCGAACAATATGAAAGGCCTCACCTTTACTTTCGATCATCGCTGAGTCTTTTCACATAAAAATTCTTTCCGTTATAGATCAAGTTAAGAAATCCCCAGTAATGAACAGGAGCATCGCGGAATTCAGCCGTGCGGAACGATTGACCAAACACGACATCAAACCTGTACCCAATCGGAAACACAACTCCAATATCGAAATTCAGGTACATCCGTTCAAGTTCATTTGGGGAAACACTTCGTGGATTGTCACGACCATTAAAAATACCACCCTGAAGTAAAGCATTATAAGCGATAAACCTGACGGAGGGCTTTACGAAAAAATACATCGAAAGCTTCTTCTTTTCCCTGCCTTCAAAGACCTCTTCCTTGTGCATCTGCAATTCCGCATCATCTCCTTCAATGCCTTCCCTTCTCTTTCGAATCGTAGTTTGTTTGCTGAATGTACTCTCGAAATATGAACTCAAGACCCTGAAAGGCGAGATTCGCACCATCGTCCCAACGCCAAAATTATCGAAGACGGTACCAACATCAACATTCGTAAACCAGATCATATCCATGTGCTGGCTTTCACTATTGTACAACTGGTTTTCAATCTCAATACTATAGTTCACACCGGGATTGTTTCTGATCTGATGATCCCAACCCATCGGTTCGGCCGAACCGATGATCTCGTGAAATGTCTTTTGAACCGGCTCCCCCAATGCCGCGGGACCTATCATACCAACACTGAGTTCCGAAGTTATCCTGGTAGAAGTACTGATGCTATTCGAAAATTTTCTGAAGCCAACGTAAAGCCATGCGGCATAAGGACGGTCATGCGGCATCATCTCAGCATTCGTAATGTCGCTGGCAGTATACATATTTTGCCCTAAGGCAACAGCATAATTTGTGGAGGAAGGTTCTTTTACGCCGGGAAAGATCTTCTCCAGAAAACCTACTTTGTACCGGGGACTGATCCACTCGAACTTGATGCCATTTGTATAGTATTTGTCTCCCGGGGATTTAAAAGCAAAAAAATCATTTTCAATATAGAGTCGAAAATGCGTCTGAGACATGGCGGATATATTGATTGCAAGGGCAAAGAACAAACATAAAGCCCTGACCCTATAATTATGAAAAATAAAACCCGTCTTAGGCTGGGAGAAAAAATCAGATTCAAGCTGTGCCATGCGTATGAGGGTTGGGTTTTACATGCCTGTGACTTGAGGAGGGTCTTGTGACGATTAACGTTATAGCAACGCTATAGGTTAGGCACATTTCAGCAATGGATAACCCATAGAGATAGCCCTTACTATTATAGCAAGGCTTATCTATGGGTTATGCAAGGCTTATCTAAGGTTTATCTTAGGATTATCTCCCAATTGTCCTGGTTCCGGATGACGGTCAGGGTATACTGGCTTCCTGGGGGTGGATCTAAGCCAATTTTCGCGGCAAGTTTGTTAATTGTCGTAGCCTGGACATTTCCTATCCAACGACGCGTCGCTCAATGCCTTATATGATGATGTAAGCCGGCTCTGCCGGGCCGTCAGGTACCTGAGACCTCCTGATGACCCCTGACAGTACTTGCAGTTGTATTTACAAAGCCGTGAACGTATATTAGAAGAGACAACATTTTTGATCCGATTCTTCCATCATCAATACGTTCCCACCTGTAACCTGGCGGTATTATCAGTGAGTCGATATTCCATCTCAACCACCTCGTTATGGCGAATCCGATCTCCAGAACTGCTTATTATACCTTGGCTGTACGCGCCTGGGACGCCTCATTGCCAAAGCCAGTGTGCGGCGATGCTTATGCGTCCCGCTTTATGGACGACGACGCGCAGCACGTATGGCGGGAATTCAAAGATCAACTCAGACCAAACACCAGCAATGCTTCTCGTCATGCGATCATCGACCGACAACTCCAGACTGCGCTCGATACCAATCCTGCATCGGCAGTTGTAATAATAGGTGCTGGTTTCGATACCCGCGCTTTCCGGCTCAAAGGCGGAAAATGGATCGAGGTCGATGAAGCGCCTATAATCAATCTCAAGGAGTCAAAACTACCGTCATCCACGGCACCGAATCAACTAACCCGATTACCGATCGACTTTGCTCTTGAGTCGTTGCTGGATAAACTAGCCCCGTACTCCAGTACGGAGGCAACACACGTCGTTATCGAAGGGGTTTTGATGTACCTCCCTCAGGAGAAGCGGCTATCCTTGCTCCAGGTGTTGCAGCAGACATTTCCGGAACATATCATTTATTGCGATCTGATGCGCAAGTCATTTTTTGAGCGCTATAGTAAACCAATCCACGAAAAGATTGTGGGATTGGGAGCCAGCTTTACAGATCTCCGGGAACAGCCCGAAGATCTTTTTCTCGAAAATGGATATAAACTTTCTTCCTGCACATCCATACCCCTGTATGCCGCAAAACATGCAAACCTTGACATCCCCGCGTTCGTGGTTCGCTACTTTATGAAAACGCTGCGCGATGGATATCGTCTCTGGCAGTTTCGGTATCCTTCGTGAAATCAACATTCGAAAACCGGCGGCGGCAAAAATTGATATTAAAAAAAACAAGCCTGAGGCG
>JBARAD010000151.1:0-13094 GCA_049791675.1 Chryseosolibacter sp. | reverse complement strand
CTTCCGCCAGCGCCAGTTCCCGCTGATATTCCTCCAGTGAACCAGGCAGGCTGTCTGTTACGTGGAAGAGAATGAAGTAAACAACTGCCCACACGATGGTGCCGTAGAAGAGCCATTTCCACCAGGGCGGAAGGTGATTGTCGAGTTCACGGATGCCATCATAAGCGTGGTCCATTTCAATCTCTTTTTCCTGCGCGACCGGCACGGACGCATTCATTTTTTCAACGAACGTTTTCCACCACGAAGGTTTCGGGGCATAGACGATCCCGGTCTGAACCGCATTTTGCCGGGCAGCTTCTGCTGTCATGAAATTCAACACCTTGATCACATACAGTGTAATCAGGATCACCAGGATGAGGAGAAGCGATACTGCGGCGGCCGTCACATAGAGCGGTAGCAACGGATCGTTGAGGAAACTCGTTTCGGCGGCAGGTTGTGCTGCCTGTGACATGGCGCTCAGGGAAAGAACTGAGGCAATACCCGTTAACATGATCTTTTTCATTGTTCCCTTCCTTTTTGGTTGATGTTTGTTGATTCATTCGCCGCATCCAGGGGCATGTTCTTCATCACGTTGATGAATTTTTTGTCTGTTGTGAACACCCACCACAGCAGGCAGATGAAGAACAGGAAGAAGATCACAAAGGAAATCACCGGCCAGATGGCGATGTTGTCGATACTTTGAAGCACATTCTTATACATATCCTTACCGTTAGTCAGTTTATTTTGAAGCAGTCTTTTCACCTTTGATGTCTTTTCCCAACCGTTGCAGGTAGGCGATGAGCGCAATGATCTCAGCTTCCGGTGCGACTTCGATGCCATCGGCCTTCAGGCTGCTGACAATTTCGGAAGCCTGCTTCTCGAGGTCGGCGTTCGCCTCGTGCTCATATCCTTCGGCGTAAGGCACGCCGATCGTCCGAAGCGCATTGATCTTTCTGCCCGTTACATCCTTATCGATGCTTTGTTCGAACAGCCATGGGTACGCGGGCATAATAGAACCGGTGGATACGGCGTCCGGCGCCAGCATGTGGTTGTAGTGCCAACTGTTGGAGTATTTGCCGTTCAGGCGGTGAAGATCCGGACCTGTCCTTTTGGAACCCCAGAGGAACGGATGGTCATAGACGAATTCGCCCGCCTTGGAGTATTCGCCGTAGCGTTCTGTCTCCGAACGGAAAGGCCGTACCATTTGCGTATGGCAATTCACACAGCCTTCGCGTATGTAGATGTCACGTCCGTGTAATTCAAGCGGCGTATAAGGTTTTACACTGCTGATCGTAGGGACGTTTGATTTGATGAGGAACGTAGGAATCATTTCAATGGCACCGCCCACCAGGATCGCCACCAGGGTCAATACTGTAAAGATCACAGGTTTGTGTTCCAGAACGCGGTGGTGCCATCCTGCTGCCCTTGAAGGGACATAGACCTTTGTCAGCGGCGCGGCTTCGGTTTCTTCATTGGCCACGAAACTTCCGGCATACGCCGTTTTGATGAGGTTATAGGTCATGATGAATGCACCGGTCAGGTAGAACGCTCCGCCAATGGCGCGAAGGGCATGCAGTGGCAGTATCTGTACCGTTGTTTCCAGAAAGTTCTTGTATACAAGGAAACCTTCGGCATTGAATTCTTTCCACATCAGACTTTGCACGACGCCGGAGACATACATGGGAAGGGCGTAGAATATTATTCCGAGTGTTCCCAGCCAGAAGTGCGTATTGGCAAGTTTTGTCGAGTAAAGTTTTGTGTTCCACATCCGGGGAACGATCCAGTACAACATCGCAAAGGTGAGGAAGCCATTCCATCCCAGGCCGCCTACGTGCACGTGGGCAACGATCCAGTCAGTAAAGTGTGCAATGGCATTTACATTTTTCAGGGACAGAAGCGGACCTTCGAGCGTCGCCATACCATAGGCGGTGATCGCAACGACCATGAATTTCAGAACGGGATCCTCCCGTACACGGTCCCACGCGCCGCGCAACGTCATCAGACCATTCAGCATACCGCCCCAGGAAGGTGCGATCAGCATGATGGAGAAGACCACTCCCAGCGATTGGGCCCAGTCGGGGAGGGAAGTATATAACAAGTGGTGCGGTCCGGCCCAGATATAAATAAAGATCAAAGACCAGAAGTGAATGATGGAGAGGCGATATGAATATACGGGCCTGTTTGCCGCCTTGGGAAGGAAATAGTACATCAATCCGAGATACGGGGTGGTGAGGAAAAATGCCACGGCATTGTGACCATACCACCATTGTACCAGCGCATCCTGCACGCCTGCGTAGCCGGAGTAGCTCTTGAATAATGTAACCGGAATCGAAAAGGAGTTCACCACGTGCAGCACCGCGACCGTGATAAAAGTTGCAATGTAGAACCAGATCGCTACGTACATGTGTCGTTCCCTTCGCTTGATGATCGTACCGATCATGTTCCAGCCGAAAACTACCCAGATCACCGTAATGGCGATATCAATGGGCCACTCGAGCTCGGCGTATTCTTTCGACGTCGTCATGCCCAATGGAAGCGTGATGGCTGCGGCCACGATGATGAGCTGCCACCCCCAGAAATGAATCCAGCTGAGCTTGTCGCTGAACATACGCGTCTTGAGCAAACGCTGCATGGAATAATAGATACCGGCAAACATCGCGTTGCCCACAAAGGCAAAGATGATCGCGTTGGTGTGTAGCGGACGAATGCGTCCGAAGGTTGTGTACTGTGTGTCAAAATTGAAGACCGGATAGACCAGCTGAATCGCTGCCGTCAATCCGACCAGCATGCCAACAAGCCCGAACACGACTGTGGCAATCATAAAGGCTTTGACGATCCTGTTGTCGTAACTGAATTTTTCTAATTCCATAAATAAGCGGTGGGTTGACCTATTTTATTTTCAGGGTTAAAGCTAGGGCAGCCCCAACCGGTCTTTTATGATACTCGTTAGGTCAAAAACTGATTTTCGTCATAGGTTGACGAACCGTCGAATGAAGTGTCTTTTATTTGAAATGCAGCTGGACTTTTGGAAGGTAAATGTAAGATCGATCTTGTCGGATAAGATAGAATGAACTGATTGCCGGAGGCACTTACACAAACATTAATTCTTCAAAAATCAGTTTTCCCGGAAGAATAATTTCCGGCAGATCAGCATTGTTTTACTGTCTGAATTATTTTCTGTCTGCCCACCAGCCCCAGAGAACAAAAAGCCACTGAAGATGACCTGCCCATGCAATGGCCTCCACATTGGGAGGGGGTGCACTGACGAAATTTATGGTGTGGATGACGAGAAGAAACAGGACAAGGCTCCAGAACCACCAGGAGATCCTTTGTTGATTAATTTTTTTTGCGCGTACATAAAGCGTGACTCCCGCGACGAAGATTGCCCCTTCCACCAGGATCGTCAGTAGTGTTGAATTCCACAAACTCAACCCAACCTTGGGGGAATCACCCGGATACAGCGGCAAGTCAGGGATATGGACAATCAGGTCAAGCACCCAATGGCTTACGACCAGCGCGCCGAGCAACAAGGCGCCGCGTTGATTCCGGGTCCATAAGAAATACGCGACACCGAACAGTACGCCCCAGCCCACCACAAAAAGGAGACTGTGCGAGATGGGATAGTCGGAGAACTCCAACGGAGTAACGGCGCTGATGCCGGGTGAAATCACCACGTGCTCCACACCCAGTAATAACAGGGTTGGCCACAAGAGGTCAAGGAACTGCGCGGCGAGAAACAAGGTGCCAAGCGAAATGGCGGGCTGAATTTTTTTGCCGGCCATGCCGGCAGCGAAATGACCGATGAACATGATTTTTCGGAATGAATTCAAATATACAAACCCTTTGAATACCCGGTCGTTCCAGATGCCCCGATGTCGGGGAAAAAGTGATTTGAAAAGGATCCCATGCGATTTTCCCGCGTTGTTCTGATAATGCGTTTTGCCTGATACATGTCAGCTGAGCGTGCATGTTTCCGGTCCGGATCGGCCCAGGTTGCCATCCATTTGAATTATTTCGAGGGATATGATTTTGATCATAAGTAAAGGACGGTGCCGGTAATAGTTTTGTTTTTAAACAAAAATGACATGAGTACACATCAGAATACACTTGAAAATTCCAGCGTCACCGTTGCTGACCTGGCGATATCCCATCCTGCGGCACTTTCGGTTTTCACCAAATACGGCATCGACTATTGTTGTGGTGGTAACAGAAGCCTGGAGGAAGCCTGCATCCGCATCGGTCTGAATCCTGATAAGATCAGACAGGAGATTTTTTCTGCGCCCCCTCAGCAGAATGCGATACCGATCCGCGCTGAACAATGGAGTGCCGCGCTGCTGGCGGATTACATCGTTCAGAACCATCACGCCTATGTGAGAAGGGCTATTCCCGAGATCGGGATGTTGCTGGAAAAGGTATGTGCAGCGCACGGAGAGGACAACCTGGAATTGCTGAACATCCAGCAGGATTTCAGTGACCTGGCGGAGGAGCTACTGAACCATATGGGAAAGGAGGAAATGGCCTTGTTCCCGGCAATCAAGCGACTGGTTTCGCACAACAGTCCAGATCATCCGCTTGCCGACACCCTGCAGGCGCCAATCACGATGATGGAGCATGAGCACGTAATCGCCGGCGATCTGATGAAATCCATTCGCAGCCTGTCAAACAACTATACAGTTCCTGAATTCGCGTGTCCCACTTACAGGGTCACTTATCAGAAGCTGAAAGAATTTGATGACGACCTCATGACCCATGTGCACCTTGAAAACAATATTCTTTTCAGGAAGGCGGGACATATCTGCAACCATTGATACATGTCGAAATTGATCCGGTCTGCGGGTTGATAATACAGGGGAGATCAGAATTTTTTAGCCGTGGATAGTGTTTAAAACGTGAGGCGGTGTGCCGACAGCACGCAGAGATAACAAAGCAATAAAGTAACAATCACACGCATGCAACTCAATCAGAGAATACTCAGCGATTTGGTCATCCACATGAAATATGCGCGTTATCTTCCGATGTTGCAGCGCCGGGAATTGTGGCCGGAGATCTGCGATCGTTATGCTAAAATGATGATTGAGCGCTATCCGCACATGGAAGAGGAGATCTACACGAACCTGCAGTTTGTGCTGGATAAGAAAGTCCTGCCTTCCATGCGTGCGATGCAATTTGCAGGGCCGGCGATCGCAAAGAACAACAGCCGCATTTACAATTGTGCCTATCTCCCGGTAGATGATATACGGGCTTTTTCCGAGGCTTTATTCCTGCTCCTGGGGGGCACGGGTGTTGGTTTTTCGGTACAGCTTCATCATATCGAGAAATTACCTCCTCTAAGGAAGGCGGCAAAAACGAGAAGATTTTTGGTGGGAGACAGCCTGGAGGGGTGGGCGGATGCAGTGAAAGTTTTGCTGAAAGGATATTTTGGTGAAAGTGAATACATTCCCGAGTTTGATTATTCCGATATCCGGCACAAGGGTGCGCGTTTGGTTACTGCAGGCGGCAAGGCGCCGGGCCCTGAGCCGTTAAAGCTGTGCATTGCTCACATCTCCGCGATCCTCGACAGGAAATCCGACGGTGAAAGGCTTACGTCGCTCGAGTGTCACGACATGATGTGTCATATTGCCAACGCCGTTCTGGCGGGCGGTATCCGAAGGTCAGCAATGATTTCATTGTTTTCCTATGAAGATGAGGATATGCTGACCTGTAAATTCGGGAACTGGTGGGAACTCAATGAGCAACGCGGCCGCGCCAATAATTCCGTGGTGTTGCACCGGGAGACCGTCACGCGCAAGGAGTTTTTGGATCTGTGGAAGAAGATCAGGATTTCCGGGTCAGGCGAGCCGGGATTTTACTTCACGAATCACGAGGATTGGGGAACGAATCCATGTTGCGAAATTGCGTTAAAGCCTTTTCAGTTCTGCAATCTGTGTGAAGTAAACGTGTCTGACGTGGAAAGTCAGCAAGACCTGAATGCCCGGTCGCGTGCTGCTGCGTTCTTTGGGACGCTGCAGGCAGGCTTTACCAACTTCCATTACCTTCGGGAGATATGGAAAACCACGACGGAGTATGAAGCGCTGATCGGCGTGGGCATGACGGGTATTGCCAGCGGTCGCGTAATGGAGCTGGATCTGAAGGAAGCTGCAGATGAAGTCAAGAAGACCAACCTGCATGTGTCGGCCAGGATCAATATTGAATTTGCTGCCCGCTGTACCACCATAAAACCTTCGGGCACTTCTTCCATTGTGCTCGGTACTTCTTCGGGTATTCATGCGTGGCATAGTGACTATTATTTGCGCAGGGTACGTATCGGAAAAAATGAGGCGTTGTACCAATATCTGGCCCAGTACCATCCGGAATTGCTCGAGGAAGACGTGCTGAACAGCAAGCAGGCCATCATTTGTATTCCTCAGATGGCGCCGGAGGGATCCATTGTCCGGCAGGAAAATGTCATGGACTTGCTGGAACGCATCCGCAAATTCAATGTGGAATGGGTTCGCAACGGATACCGCAACGGTTATAATGCCAATAATGTTTCCGCAACCGTTAGCATAAAAGAAAGTGACTGGGAACAAGTAGGCGAGTGGATGTGGGAGAACAAGGCATCTTATAATGGACTGAGTGTCTTGCCGTTTGATAACGGAAGCTACAGCCAGGCGCCATTTGAGGATATTGCAAAGGAAGATTTTGAAAAGTTGGTAACAAGCCTGAGCGACATCGATCTTTCTTTGGTATTTGAACCGGATGACGCAACAGATCTGCAGGCGGAGGCCGCGTGCGCCGGTGGTGCATGCACCATTGTCTAGATTCTGATAAAAATCATTTTTTAATCTTTACAGGATGCGTAATTTTCTCGGAAAAAAGAGAAAGTTGTTTCCGTCAAAGACATTAGAGAAGTATCACGCCCGCCAGTTGAACCTGCGTAAGGATCAGGTGCTCTTCCATGATGGCGACAAAGCCACAGACTATTATCAGGTGGAAGAAGGCTCTGTGAAGATGTTCATCGTAAGTCCTGACGGGCAGGAGTTCATTCAGGGCATTTTCTGCGCAGGGGAGAGCTTCGGTGAACCTGCACTGCTTGGAAATTTCCCATATCCCGGCAGCGTCAAGGCCATAGAATCGTCCAGGGTCTGGAAGTTGCCAGGTGATTACTTCCTCCAGATGTTGAAGGAGAATTTTGATCTGCATCTCAAACTGACGCAGGTCTTGTGTCAGCGCCTGAAATATAAATCAATGGTGCTTTCTGAAATATCAAGCCATGATCCGGACCACCGGATCATTTCTCTGCTGAAATATTACAAGTCCAAGAACATGCATTCCGCGGAAAATTCCCGGGTCCGCATTCCTTACACCCGTCAGCAAATCGCCGATATGAGCGGTCTGCGCGTAGAAACTGTTATCCGTACCGTAAAAAAGATGGAGAAGGAGGGAAAACTTGTTTTAGACGGCCATAAGATCGTATTTTGACGAACTTTTTCCGGGAGAAATTCAGGGGATGCTTTCTGACAGGCTAGATCCATCCAGCTTTCAGAATCACCTCTTAAAAAGTGGTCCGGCAGGGCGTGGGCATAATAATTCAACATGAACGTACAGACTTCTGATAGGAAAGGCCTGAAAGCTGAGATTCAGCGGGTCAAGGGCGAAAAGAATATTGTCCTGCTCGCGCATTATTATCAGGAACCTGACATCCAGGATCTCGCCGATTATGTCGGGGACAGTCTCGGATTATCGCAATGTGCTGCTTCCGTCAAAGCGGAAACCATTGTGTTTGCGGGGGTACATTTTATGGCGCAGACAGCAAAGATCCTGAACCCGGATGCGAAAGTCCTGCTTCCGGATCTTGAGGCGGGTTGCTCGCTCGCTGATTCCTGTGCGCCCGCCGATTTTCAAAGATTTCTGCAGGCACACCCGCACCATAAAGTGATCACTTATATCAATTGCTCCGCAGAGATCAAGGCGATGAGCGATATCATTTGTACTTCCTCCAACGCCGAAAAGATCGTGCGGTCCATACCGGAAGACCAGCCTATCATTTTTGCGCCTGATAAAAATCTGGGCCGGTATCTGATCCGCAAGACGGGCCGGGATATGGTGCTGTGGGATGGTGCCTGTATCGTCCATGAGGCTTTTTCTATCGAGAAGCTTCTCAAGTTGCACCAGGAGTTCCCGGATGCGCGGATCGTAGCCCATCCCGAATCAGAAACACACCTGCTGCAGGTAGCCCACTACGTTGGATCTACCACGGGTATGATCAATTACGTAAAAAAGACGGACGCCGAAAAATTTATTGTTGCGACGGAAGCTGGTATTCTTCATGCCATGCAAAAAGAGGTTCCAGGTAAATTCCTGATACCGGCGCCCAGCCATGAGGACAATACCTGCGCCTGTAGTGAATGCGGATTCATGAAGAAGAACACGCTGGCAAAATTATTAGCCTGCATGGTCAGGGAAACCCCCGCCATTGAAGTAGAAGAATCACTCCGGTTGAAGGCGCTTGTTCCGATTCAACGGATGTTGGAAATTTCAAAGAACTGATATGCCTCAAACGGACGTACTCATTATCGGATCCGGGATCGCCGGCCTTTCGCTGGCAATCAAGGTGGCGCAGCGTTTTCCCGACAGGAGATGCCTGGTCATTACAAAGCAGGAATCCGCGGAATCAAACACCCGTTATGCGCAGGGTGGAATTGCCGTCGTAACCGATTTCAGCCAGGACTCTTTTGAAGATCATATCACGGATACGCTAAGCGCAGGCGACGGGCTGTGCGATCGCGCGGTGGTGGAACATGTCGTCCATCAGGCCCCGGCAAGACTGCGCGAATTGATTGAAATCGGTGCTGACTTCGACAGAAATGAATCGGGTGAGCTGGTGCTGGGCAGGGAAGGGGGGCACAGCGCAAACCGGATCATCCACTATCAGGATGTGACCGGAATGAATATCTCCACTGCCTTGCTGGAAAAGGTGAAGGCGCTTCCGAACATCACCTTGCTGTCACACCATCTTGCGCTCGACCTGGTAGTGGATAAGGACGCTGGCGCGTGTTACGGCGCGCATGTGCTGAACCAGGAAACGAATCAGCTTGAGAAATATATTTCCGCTGTTACGGTGCTGGCAACAGGAGGTATCGGACAGCTTTACGGTACGACTACGAATCCGTTGATCGCAACAGGCGATGGCATCGCCATGGCCTTCCGCGCCGGCGCCAATGTCAGCAATATGGAATTCGTACAATTTCATCCGACGGCATTTTACGATCCTGGAAGTTCGCCGGCATTCCTGATCTCGGAAGCCGTGCGCGGGCAGGGAGCCTACCTTCGCAACGCGGGGGGTGAACGCTTTATGTTCCGCTATCATGCTGATGGAGAACTTGCGTGCAGGGATGTCGTATCCCGCGCCATTGCTTCGGAGATCCTGGCTTCAGAAGCGCAGTTCGTATACCTGGATTGTACACATCTTTCGCAGGAATTGATATTAAATCACTTTCCGAACATTTACACGACGTGCCTGTCCAAAGGCATTGATATCGCCCGGGATTATATCCCGGTAGCCCCCGCGGCGCATTACCTGTGCGGAGGCATTGATGTGGACCTCGACAGCCGCACCAACCTGCAGCACCTCTATGCCTGTGGCGAATGTTCAAACACAGGATTGCACGGCGCAAACCGGCTCGCTTCCAACTCGCTGCTCGAAGCCACTGTCTTTGCACACAATTGTTTTGAAGACATCGTGAGATCGCTGGATGACATTGTTATTCCTGAATCAGTGAAAGGCCAGGATATCCTGTTCACAACCACGCTGCCCGATCCTGCGCCGCTGGCTGAAACCAGGAAGCGCGTGCAGACGCTGATGAGCAACTGTGCAGGTATTGTCAGAACCAATCAGGGACTTGAATACGCCCTTGCTGAAATCCAGGCGATCGAAAGTCAGTTGAAGTTGAACCCGGACACTTTCGTCCTGTCCGCGGAGTGGTGTGAAGTGGGAAATATGATAACCTGTGCGAAACTTGTTATTATCCAGTCACTGCAAAGGAAGGAAAACAGAGGTGGTTTTTTTAACAACAACCTCGTTCTCACGGAAGTATCCCGTTAACTTCTTTCTTATTTATTCAGGCCCCCGCACCCTGCGGGCAGCCCGCCAGAACCTGGTCGATCCTTGTTTCGCAATGATGCAATTCCTGCAGGAAGATTTCAAGACTGTTTTTTACGATTTCCTTTGAAAGATTTCGATAGTAAGCAATCCCTTTCAGGAGTTGGTCGCCGAAGGCTGTGATCTCTTTGAATACTTTCTCATTTTTATCGTGCAGATCAGCGATGCGTTCCTGGAGGTAATCGATGTTGAGTTCAAGTTCTTTGATGAACATGTGAGGCCGGTTGGGTGCTGAAATAATATTGGCGCGTCCGTAGATGTGGTCCGTGATCTCCTGCAGCGAGACAATTTTGCTGAAGTACGCTATGTTGGGTCCGGGGCAAACGGTGACGGCTGTCAGTTTCTTCACAGGGGGCAGGTTGTATGCATGTACGGCGGAATTCATCAGGCCAATGCAAAGGCATTCTTTGCTGACAACCTCCGCGTATTGTTTGTTGTACGCTTCCTCGCTGAGGTTCAGCGATTGCAGCTGTTGAATCTTCTGCTTTTGATACGTGTGGGAGGCGGTACAGATGGGGTCCTTCGAAAATTCAGTATTCGACACAAGGTGTTTTTCCGTGCAAGGGCTTCCCGGGCGGCCCTGCCTGATACGCGATAATTTTTCCTTTTCCGCGCTGGTTCCTTTCAGGTAATTGAAACGCACGCCGAGCGGTGAATTTTTGCTGAGCACGACATCTTCTTCTTTCGCAGCGCTCAGTAACGTAAGCGTTTCCGCGTCAACGGTGGTCGCCTCCGGGCACAACAGGAATGGCGTGCCCCATCCGGTGCTGTTGACCCCATAATGGCTACTCAGGAAAGACGCTTCCTCATGGGTGCCGATGCCCCCTTGAACGGATATTTTTACGGGATGCGGCCGATCATATACAAGTCCCCCTTTTTCTTTCACTACCGGATTATAAAGTGAAGACAACGCGGCTGCGAGTTCTTCTGCCTTCGACTTGAATTCATCCAGGATCGGCCCGAGCAGCGTTCCGTCCGTTGCAAAGGCGTGGCCCCCGCAATTCAATCCTGATTCGATGCGGAATTCACTGACCCAGATCCCCTTCTTTGCCAGGTATTTACCCTGGATCAATGCCGAACGGTAGTCACTTACCTTGATGACCACTTTCTTATCAAAGACTCCATAGGCTTTTGCATTGAAGGCGGAAACCTTTTCCATGTAATTGAATAGACGCGGGTTCAGGCCTGCTGAAAAGATGACGGAAGAATCGGTGAGATTGCTGTTAATATACCCGCGCAAGGCTGTCACGGCATCCGATCCATCCGGGATTGGTTCTCCTTTACTGTTGTGATTGCTTTTATCCACCTTCGTCATGATGTTTACATCAATGGTCCCCGGACGGATCTGGCTGCGCAGATAGCTTTGCAACGCTTCTCTTTCTTTTGGGTCATTCAGATGCTTCATCTTCAGATACATTTGCCGGATGACACTTTGCTGGGGAAGCATCTCAAAATACTTCACGATGTCGGAGCCTGCTTCAAAGGCGGAGGTGCGTAATTTTTCGATCTGATCGTTTACGATCTCATTTACAAGGTTCAGATAATCCGTTATTCTCCTGGCCCTGTAATCATCTTCTTTCGTGGTGATGGGAATATAAGGCCTGTTTACGTGCGCGTAATAATGTTTTCGCATCAATTCGATCAGCTTGTCTTCAATAATGGAGATGACAGAAGAAATGCCGTATCGCGCAACTTTGATGGGTGAGTCTACTGTGAAGGCTAATCCCATTACAGGGATGTGAAAGGAGTGAGGTGCTGAATGGTGCATGGCTTTTGAATAATGCCAAAGGTTGAAATTTGCCCGCTTGTGTGATATGACCTGAATCATACCTGCGATATTTATATTGGAAATCTGCCTGCAGGATCTTTTCTGCGTTTTTTACTGATCCAATCCCTGAAGATGATTTAAATCATACTGATGTCAGTATAATATCCGCAACTTGGCGGCGTTTCAACAACAATTACATCGTTATGAAGGATGCAGTAAATGCGGAGGTGGAACCTGGTTTAGGCGAGGAGTTGGCCAATGCCATTACCCATGGGGTTGGGACAATCCTCGCAATCACGGGATTTGTATTTCTGATGATCATTGCAGAGGGCTACCTGGCCTTCAGCTTTGCTGTGTACGGCAGTACGCTGGTCATGTTATACCTGGCCTCGACGCTGTATCATAGCCTGGTTTTCACGCGTGCGCGGACACTGTTCAGAAAATTCGATCACATGGCCATCTTCCTGCTGATTGCCGGAACGTATACGCCGTTTTGCCTGACTGTGCTTGATGGTTGGTTGCGCTGGACATTGCTTGGCGCGGTGTGGACATTTGCCGTCGTGGGAATCGTGCTGAAATCGCTTTTTACCGGAAGGTTTGAGTGGCTTTCTGTTTCGATGTACATACTTACCGGGTGGATGGTCCTCCTGGCGATAAAACCGATCTATGAATTTTTATCACCGGAGGGTTTTGTGTTTCTGGTGAGCGGCGGAATCGCTTATACCATCGGGACTATCTTCTACGTGAAATCGAAAATACCTTACTTTCACAGCATCTGGCACCTGTGGGTCCTTGCAGGCAGCGTCTTTCATTTCTTTTCGATCCTTACGCTGGTAGCCTAAGGTTAACGTATATCATACTCCGGTATGCCCGATTGTAGTCGCATATCAGGATATTTCTTTTGCCGTCCTAAATCAGTCCAAGCCTCATCTGAAAGATGCCTGCAATACTTTCCGCCCGGGACATTACCTCTTCCGCCTTCTCTCCTGAAAAAAGTTCATTGACCGTTTCTTTAAAAAGTTTCAGCCAGCGGTCAAAATGTTTGGGTTGAATGGGGAGCGGTAAATGTTTTTGAAAAGGATTGCCGCGATATGACTGATCACCCAGCAGCATGGAGCTCCAGAAATTGTACATGATGGGCAGATGATGAGGCCAGTCAACGTGGTTGAATACCGGGGCCAGCAATGCATCGGCCTGCACTTTCTC
>JBARAD010000150.1:0-14573 GCA_049791675.1 Chryseosolibacter sp. | reverse complement strand
GCTGCCGCTGATGCTTCGTGCTTCGCCGAAGCCTTCCGGAAGGGCACTATATATAGAGTATCGCTGCGGCCTCAGGTCATCAACCTTCAAACCTGATTGCCGCCAGGCCTTTGAACCTTCAAACATCCTGTTACCAGTAAGCTTTCACCACGCGGCGGATCAGACCGTCGGCTTTCGTGATCACATACAAGTTTCCGGAGAAACGATCATAGGAAATTCTCAGGTGCAGTCGTTTGATGCCGCTCAGGGCCCGGAGCGTTGTCTCTTTGCCATTGTCGATGATCGTGATTTCATGGATGACCGAATCGGTCAGGGGTTCATCCATCGTGACATAGAACAATTTTCCATTGACGATATCACCGAATATGTATTTATCGCGAAGTGCTTCCAGGGTGCCGTCGTAAACATAGCCGCCGCTGATGGCATAGCCGTCGGTGTGGTCATATTGTGTATAGGGTGCCTTGTAGTGCGTGTCACCCGGGGGTAGGCTGAAGACGGTCTTAAGGTCCTTTGTTGTGGCGATGCCAAAGTTCCCTTCGCGGTCTGGCCATCCGTAGTCGCCACCTCGTTCGATGATGTTGATCTCTTCAATGTTTGCTTCGCCGATATCCGTAGCGATCATCCGGAAGTCGTTCGCCGGATCCCACGCCAGGCGATGGGGATTCCTGAAACCATATGCCCAAATTTCCGCAAGCGTTTCCGGATCTGGATTGCTGACAAACGGATTGTCGGCGGGAATACCATACTTGCCATTCCGGCTGTTATTTCCCAGGGGATCGATTCTCAGGATGGTCCCCAAAAAAGATTTGGGATGATGACCCAGTTCTGGCCGCCCGATATTGTTTGAGCCGCCGTCGCCGAATCCGAAATACAGGAGACCATAGTGAGGGTGATTCCGTGGAAGCCCGGCAATGAAGCCAATATCCTGTGCACCATGGCCGAAGGTGGGTGCATGCACCCGCAGCAATTCCCGTCGCGTACCCCGAAAGATCTTGCTGTTTACATCCTTCACTTTCCATTCGGAAAGTACCCATTGGACTTCCGCTTTCGCAGCAACTGAGATGACGTAGTCTGCCTGCTGGCCCAGGTACTTTTCTGCGTGTGTGATGTAGATCAATCCATTGTTAAGAAAGTCCGGGTGAAAGTCAAAACTGCCGAGGCCTGTGGCGAGCCCGGGACCGATACTGAAATCCTTGATATGTTGTCGCAGGTCGAGGAACACCTCCGCTTTTCCATTGGCGACCTGATAGAGGATACCGGCCTGGTCGCTGACAAACAATCGGCCGTCGCCGGAAGGGTGTGGGCGCAAGGTCACGATCCCCAGATCCGGCGTACTGTATTCGGGCCGGGGTATGCGGATAAAATCTTCGAGTTCGACTTTGAGTCCCGACTTTCTTATGGATTTCAGCAGCTTTCCTGTAAGCGCTTCCGCCGCGGCGGTGTCGACGTTAACAGTCAGTGCATTGATATGTCGTTGTCTGGTTTCGTAATCGATGTAAGACAGGATCGCATGGATGCTATCAACACCCATCCATGCATAGGAGGGCATGCTTTGTTTGTACCGGGCATGAAGCGCAACGGCGCGTTGGTTTCCGGATGCGATCACGCGGGTGGGGTCTTTTATGATGCTGACCAGGCTGTCGCGTGAAAGCAACAACGTGACGCCTCCCAGTCGTGGTCCCATTCCGTCCGCGGCCAGATCATGGCATGAGACGCAATGCGTTGCGAAGAGCTTTTGACCTTTGGCAAGTACCTTCTTATCATCCGGATAGGCGATGTCCGCAGGCATCACCCAATAGAGGACCCAGATCATCGCCAGCAGCGCGGCGAATACAAAGAGAATACGCGTCATATTGTTTCGGAATACGATTGAAAGATAGCTGGAATGCAGTTTAAGTGCAGGTTTTAATACAGGATTAGATGCAGAATTAATAGCGGTTTAACACGCGTTTATCTTTTATGAAAACACAGGTTACGGGAATGTTACCAGGTCCTGGTACGGCATGCTGTGCTTTGCCATTGTGTGAAGCGTTACCGGCCCCTGGTGACAATCCGACTTAGGGGATAAGTCAAAATTCCCTCAGTTAAAAAGCGTTACAAAGCTTTTATTTATAGTTTAAAATCTTTAGATTATTTGCATCAAAGGTAAGAAAACCATATTGATCGGACTGGGGGTGTTTCTGGCGGTTGCGGTATTGACGCAACTCCTGGCCTACCAGCAGTACCTTATCTACCAGAAGACAGAGCTTGACAAGATCGCTTCCGAGGCGAATCTTATTCGCTATCGTTTAAAATCCTCGTTGAGCTACAGTCTTTCGGCAACAAAGACACTCGCATTTTTTGTAGAGAAGAACGGCGTGCCGGATGAATTCGATGCCATTGCGCGCGACATTATCGATGCCAATAAATTCATCGACGCGCTGGAGCTAACAAGGAGAGGTGTGATCACACATGTATATCCTAGGGAAGGGAACATGGCGGCAGTCGGATACGATTTATTATCCGATTCGGTAACGCGTCACGAGGCATCGCGGGCCGTGGAAAGGGGGGAGTTGTTCTTCGCCGGACCGTTGAACTTCCGGCAGGGCGGTGTGGGTGTCGTTGGGCGACTTCCGATTTTTCGCGATGGTGTCTTCTGGGGTTTCTCCGCTGTACTGATCAGGCTGTCAACCCTGTTGCAGGCTGCCGGCATTGACGGCGCTCCGAACAGAGATTATACGTACCAGATATCAAAGAAGGATCCCATCAGCGGCAAGGAAGTGTTCTTTTTGCCGGGTAAGTTGCCTTCAGACGTTCCTACCCATTTTTCTGTTGAAGTTCCCGACGGTGAGTGGAGATTGTACGTGTTGTCCAAAGACAGGTTCGGTTTTCTCGACCGCGTACTTCCTATTTCATTTCTTGGACTTCTGTTTTCGGTAGCCGCGGGGTTCATCGCGACGCATTATGCGAGTCAGTCGAGGAAATTGAAGGGACGTGTACAGGAGAAAGAAAATCAAATGGAGCTTCTCCAAAAGCAGGCTAGCAATTCTTATGATCGTGTGAACCGCCTTTTTCATTTTGTTAGCAGGATCAACCATCTGATGGTTCACGTGAAAGATGAGATTGCGCTGTATTCTGAGGTTTGCCATACAGCCGTGCATATCGGGAAATTCAGGATGGCATGGATTGGCCTTGTTAACGAAAAGGAGCAGCGGATATTTCCAGCTGCCCATTCGGGAGATGAGTTGGGATACCTTTCGGTAATCACCCCCATTCCCCTGGACAGAAAGGAAAAAGTGGGGCCCTCCCTTCATGCGATACGATCGGGTGTTTTTGTCCATTGCGGTGACATTGCTACTGATCCATTAATGAAGCCATGGGCCAAGGAGGCGCTGTCACGCGGTTATCGCTCGTCAATACTTTTGCCCATTAATAAAGACGGCAATGTGATCGGGTCGTTTAATCTTTATTCGGAAAAGTCATTTGAATTTGATGAGAATGAGATCAACCTGCTGGTCGAGGTGGCAAACAATATCTCCTTTACGCTGGAGAATTTCGAAAAGGAGAGAAGGCGGCAAAAGGCTGAGCATGAAATTATCACGGAAAAGATCCTGTCAGACTCCATCATTAACAGCCTTCCCGGGATCTTTTACCTTTTTGACCGCAATGGCAAATTCCTGCGGTGGAATAAGAACTTCGAAACAGTTTCTGGTTACAACAGCCACGAGATACGATCCACGCCGCCGCTGGAATTCGTATTCAGGAGCGATAAATCGTCCATGAAGGAAAGGATGCAGGAGGGTTTCCGGTCGGGTTATGTCGAGGTCCTGACGCACCTGTATACGAAGAAGCAGGAAAAGATACCTTACCTGTTGAACGGCAAGCGGGTAAATTTTGATGGTGTTGATTACCTGATGGGGATGGGCCTTGATGTTACAGACCGGTTAAAGGCCGAAAAAGAATTGCATGACCGTACGGAGGAGATCCGGCGGCTATCGGTTCACCTTCAGAACATCCGCGAAGAGGAGCGGTCGCGCATTGCCCTGGAGATCCACGACGTGCTGGGGCAGCAGCTGACGGCCATAAAAATGGATGCTGCCTGGGTTGCCAAGAAGATTGCAGCAGATGAAGCGCTGGGCCAGCGGATGACAGGCATGATCGGCCTGATCGACGAGACCATCCAGAATACCCGCCGGATATCATCATCCCTTCATCCCTCCATACTGGATGACCTGGGGCTTGTCGCCGCGCTGGAGTGGCATGGGACGGAATTTGAAAAAAATACAGGTATCGCCGTTCGGTTTGAGACAAACAAGACTGACGTAATACTTGAGCGCGACCTGGCGATCAATGTCTTCAGGATCTATCAGGAAGCGCTTACCAATATCGCACGCCATTCCCATGCTACCCAGGTTCGCACCGTTTTCAGCCAGGAGGGTGATTTGCTTCATTTGCAGATTTATGATAACGGAGTAGGTATTAACATGGAAGAAGCGAAAAAGAAAAAATCTCTCGGCCTCGTTGGTATGAAAGAGAGAGCGCATTATTTCGGCGGAGAAGTAACCGTTGAAGGAACTGCGCCTAATGGCTCTGTTGTTATCCTCAGAGTTCCACTTAAGAAAAATCCAAAAGAAATCCTTTATGAGAATCCTCATTGCTGATGATCACGCAATTGTAAGGATGGGTCTGATCGAATTGTTGAGGGAAGATTTCCCTGCGCTGGAGGTTTTTCAGGCTGAAAATAGCCAACAGACAATTGATCTGCTGAAGAAACACACCATGAACCTGATTTTGCTGGACATATCCATGCCTGGCCGGAACGGGATCGATATTCTCAAGCACATTCGGGACCTGGGTATCAAGACGCCTGTGCTGATGCTGAGCATGCATCCGGAAGAACAATATGCGATACGCGCCCTGAAAGCGGGGGCCTCCGGATTTGTCAATAAGCAAAGTGCTACGGAGGAGCTGCTCGTTGCCATTCACAAGATCCTCAGTGGGAAGAAGTATATATCCGTTTCTGTGGCTGAAAAGCTGGCTGAATCCACCGATCATGGCGCCAAGCCTGCCCACGAACTGCTTTCAGACCGTGAAATGCAGGTGCTTCAGAAGATCGCCTCCGGCAAGACAGTCTCCCAGATCGCAGAGGAAATCTTCCTCAGCGTTAATACGATCAGCACCTACCGGACCCGCCTGCTGGAAAAGCTGGGCCTTAAAAACAATGCGGAATTGACCCGGTACGCCATGGATAACGGCCTTATTTAAATTAATTCTTTACTTGTATTGCCGCTTCATTATTGCTTGTAGGGCAATTAGTTACACGGGTATCACAATTTGTACTATTTCCATGGCGGCCATTTCTCCTGACTTTTGAGTCAGATCTCAATCACAAGGAACTTTGCCAGCCCCCGCAATTCTAAAACTTGTTACTGTGGAAAATTCCGCCCTCGTGGCGGAAAGGATGAAGGAGTTATTATTTGAATTTTGCCCCGCGCACCTGGTGGGCAATGCCACAAGCATGGGTGACGCGGTAGAACTTATTCAACGACATGAACCGGATGTCGTTATTCTGGATATAAACCTTGGACCCGCGGCCGACCAGACCGGTCTTGACCTACTGAGGTTCCTGCGAAAAGTTTTTCCCACCATCAATGTGATGATCCTTACCAATCATACTGAAAGCTCATATCAGGTCTTATGTGAGGACCTGGGTGTTGATCACTTCCTTGATAAATCTCATGATTTCGATAAAATACCTGAAACGTTGTTGGAGATGTTTGACCTGAAGGCGACCGGGCCATCCTGATCGCAAAAAAAATTTTATAAACCTTACCTATATGATCATATTATACGTGGATGACGACTTGGATGATAGGTTTATCATATCCGAAGTGTTTAAAGAAATTGATCCTTCGATCAACTGTCTGACTGTATGCGACGGGCGACAGGCCATTGACTTCCTCAACAATTCCGGACCAATGCCTGATTATATCTTTCTGGATATTAATATGCCAGTGATGGATGGGAAAGAATGCCTTGTAGAGTTAAAGCAAAACAAGAAATTCAAGGAAATCCCGGTTATTATTTATTCCACAACAAACGATCCAACAGAGATAAAATCCTTCTACAGACTGGGTGCCTCGTGCTTTATGCATAAACCCAATACTTTCAGACAATTGCATAACATGTTGCACGGTTTTCTGGACCGGGCACGTGACGGCCACAGCGGATTTGTCAATTAAGATTTTTTTTCCCTCCACTAAATGTAGGACAAGGCAAGCCTTGTCCCTACATTTTTTGTTGTCGGAAATTCCGGGTTACACGGGTGATCACGTATTTTCAGCGCCTTTTTTCCTGGCCTGAATAACAACAAAGGAACCTTCTCCATAACCTGATCTGGAGGGCTCAAATTCTTTTATCTCTTCCAGGGGCCTGAAGAGTGTCTGACAGAATTTGAAATGTCTGAAGCCCGCGCCGGTCAATTCCTGCACCACTTTGTCAACCGTGTAAAAGTTCGCCGCCTTGTAGAACGTGCTTTCAGGTTTGTGTTTTTCATACTGGTCTCCGATGGTGCTGTTGCGGTCAATAAATCCGATCACCAGCGTCCCTTTGTTCTTCAAGACCCTGTTCGCTTCCCGGAACACGGTGTGCAGGTCTTCGAAATAGCTGATGCAGAAGGCCATCAGGACAAAATCGAATCTGAGATCTGCATAGGGCAATTGCTCGGCGGTTCCATCCACTACTTCGATACCGCGGTCAATGGCTAACCTTCGCATTTTGACGGAAGGCTCGAGCCCTTCTTTTATTCCGAGCGCCTCGGAAAATCTTCCGGTGCCAAGGGCAACTTCAATACCTGTCAGCTTTTCACCTTCCGGAAGCATTTCCCGCAATGCTTCAACTTCGGACCTGAATACAAATGGATAGGCATCATACCACTCCTCATATTCCTCTACGTGTGATTCAAATGGCAAATTTGGTTTCATATCGTATATTCTGATTAAATATTCGCTTTGGCTTCTTACGTTCATGATCCCCGTCACGATTGCGCCAGACCTGGATCACGCATATCAGGTGTGCATTACACCTTATGTGCGTTGTGTTCTCTTTCCCATTTATCCATAAACGCCAGGGCTTCTTCATCCGTCAGGTTATAAAAATCTTCATAACCTTGTGATACTGCGCTGTAGAACGGCGGTATTTCAAGGATCACGAAATCGTCAACTTTGCTGCGCAGGATGGTCTCCATGCGTTTTCCCGCTATCGGGGAAGCAACCACGATTTTTGCGACCTCATTTTTTTTGCACAGCGCGATGGTGGCAAAAAGCGTTGCGCCTGTCGCGATGCCATCGTCCGTGATAATGACAGTTCTTCCTTTCATCGGTGGCAACGGCTTGCCCCGTCTGAGGGTTTGAATACGGCGTTCGATTTCCTGTTTTTGCTGTTGAAGCACGGCATTGATTTCCTCCGTCGATAATTCATTTTTTGCTGCTTCTGAAATATAGATGCTTCCATCTTCCGCCACAGCGCCGAAGGCGGCTTCAGGGTTAAACGGATATCCCATCTTTCGCGTGATGACCAATGACAGGTCTGCATTCAGGTATTTTGCAACGTAATAAGCAGTCTCCGCTCCGCCGCGGGGTATTCCCAGAACAAGTACGTCCTGGTTCCTGTATTGCTCCAATGCACGTCCCAATTGTTCGCCGGCATCTTTCCTGTTCCTGAACATAGCGTTTGTTTATGGTGTTACGGAGGCGGCCTCGATTTCCTTCGAACCCGGCTTCAGGTGTATTCTTCCTTCCCCGGGAATATGGGTACCCAGATCTTCGGACAAACGGCGTATGCGGTTCATGATCCACGCATGGTCCTCCGGCCCGGCTTTATTCACCTGGTATTGATGAATGCGGGTCGGCATGATCGTCAGATCCAAAAGGCCTTCTTGCTCAGCCTCCAGGATAAAGAATGCAGCAAGGTCATTCCTCAGGCCGTCATCCACCCGATAGTCATCTACAAAGTCACCGGTATCATAAAGAATAAGGCTTTTGTTGTATAATTCTATCCCCTGGAGGATATGCGCACTATGGCCGTGGATCACGTGTGCGCCATGCTGCGACAGGCGGTGCGCAAATTCGACAAAGTGCTGCGTTGGCTTTTCGCGCATGTTCGGGCCCCAATGGATGGATACGATTACGATGTCTGCTTCTTTGCGCAGTGCAGCAACAGCGTGAAACAGAGCCAGATGTTCTTCCCGATTTTCGGGATCAACGTAATGGGTACCGGGTCTATCCGTTGCTTTCCATTCCGGCTCATTGTCAGTAATGCCCAGCACACCAACGCGAATATTATTTTTCGCGATAACCACGGGCTGTGAAGCTTCTGCGATATCTTGCCCCGCGCCAACGTACGGGATGCCTGCATGGCGAAGCGTGCGCGTTGTCTCCAGCAAACCTTCGGCGCCGAAATCCAGAACATGGTTGTTGGCGAGGTTTGCAACAGAAATGTGTGCATGCTGCAGTGATGTGATTTTGTCCGGCGCCGCCTTGAAATTGAAAGTTTTCTCCGCACGATCATTGCTGATCGTAAAAGTTGTTTCCAGGTTGATGATATTCATGTCTGTATCCCTCATGACCGCAAGCATATTTCCCCAGGGATAATCATATCCTCGTGCGTTCATGACGGGATCAAGTGTTCGTCCGAGCATCACATCGCCCGCCAGTCCTATCGTTATGGTCGGTTTCATTTGTGCGTCAGCGTCCGGCTTCAGATGCGTGTTGTGTCCGTGGTTTCCCGAATTGTCAATGGTACCTTACCTGTCAGATATTTTCTGAACCAGTTTGCGGACAGCCTCGCCACCTCTTCCAACATTCCAGGCTCCTCAAAAAGGTGGGTCGCACCTTCAAGGATTTGAATACTTTTTTCAGCATGTATTTTTAGCAGCGCTTCGCTGTTGAGCGCAATGACTTGTTGGTCATGACCACCAACGATCAGCAGGGTGGGTGCTTTCACGAGTTCAAGGTAATCCGAGGCAAGATCCGGCCTGCCGCCGCGCGAAACTATTGCTTTTATATGTTCCGGGAGAACGGATGCGGCCACGATTGCTGATGCCGCCCCCGTACTTGCTCCGAAATAGCCAAGGGGCAGATGTTGAAGGGAAGGGAGGGTTACAAGGTACCGCGTGACCTCCGCAAGACGCCGGGATAATAGTTGAATATCGAACCGGATATGATATAACCTGTCTTCTTCTTCAGTTAGCAGGTCAAATAAAAAGGTCGCCAGTCCATTTTCGCGAAGGCGTTTTGCAACAAAATTATTCCTCGGGCTGAGCCTGCTGCTGCCGCTGCCATGCGAAAATATTACGAGGCCCCGTGTCTTCTCGGGAAAGGCCAATTCACCTTCCAGTGTCACATGATCCGTTTTGATCTTTAGAATTTCTTTCATCGTTTTAACGTTTTCCTGTTCTCGCCCCTCTCAATGCCTTTTTTCTAAACTTCCACAAAACGGAGGGCGATAACAATGATTGTTTTCCGGAGGCATCATGATTGCGGTCATTGAAAAGCGGCTTGCAGAACTTTTACTTAACCGGGATTTTTGGCCCGTATGACCATACAGGAAGGAAGTGGAAATATTTATTTCCCGTAAAAAAGGAGTTCCCAGGCGTCAAAGACATCCTGACCTGGGAAGTTTGGATCAGGATGCAGTGATGAATGAAGAGAACTTCCTGATGATCGCCCTGCATTCTTCCAGGGTCAGGGGTTTGACCATATAGTCTACGGCGCCAAGGCTGAGGCATTTTCTTTTTTCCGTTTCATTTTCCGAGGTGGAGAAAATGATGACAGGAATGTTTTTGAAACGGACGTTCTTCTTCAGATGAAGAAGTGTCTGCGTGCCATTCAGGATGGGCATGTTCAGGTCCAGGATGATCAATCGTGGGAGGGCCGTGTCGTCGGCGAGCTGCTCGAGAAAATAGAGCGCTTGCTGGCCATTTTCCCGGTATCCGACTTTATCGTCCAGGCCGGCTTCTTTGAAAAAACTCTGGAGGATCAGGTGATCCTCGAGATCGTCATCCACAACAAGTATTTGAAAATCTGACGCCATCGTGTGCTATGCTACTGCTACGTTTACTTCCTGCTCCAGTGGCAGGACCACTTCAAACACCGAAAATTCGTTGGGAACGGAGCGCGCAGAAATACTGCCATGATGTAGTTCTGCGATGCGCTTGCAGATAGACAGGCCGATGCCCGTGCCGGGGAATTTATCTCTCGTGTGTAGTCTTTCAAACAATCCGAATATTTTTTCACTGAATTCTTCTTCGAAACCGATGCCATTGTCACGAATGCTTACGGCGACCTGGTCATCCATGTTAACGCTTGTTACCTGAATCCGGGGTGGTATTTCCTTTTTGGAATACTTCAGTGCGTTCGAGATCAGATTGCTGAACAACTGTCTCAGGCGTAACGGATTCCCGTTGATGCTTGGGAGGAGGGCGATCTCGATGGTTGCATTTTTTTCTTTAATGACGAGTTCCATTTCCCGGGTGATGTCGTCCATGACAGCGTTCAGGTCGACATTTTCAAAAACAAGCTTTTGTTGCTGCAGCTGCGAGTAGCTCAACAGATCATTGATAAGCTCCTTCATGCGCGCAGCGGCCAGTGTCATGTTCTGGAGCATGCTCACTCCCTGCCCGTCGATAACATGGCTGTATCGTCTTTTCAACACGTCGGAATAGAAGAACAATTTTCGCAAAGGTTCCTGGAGGTCATGGGATGCCAGGTGCGCAAATTGTTCCAGCTCGTAGTTGCTGCGGTTGAGTTCCACGATCTTTCGCTGCAGCTCCTCCTGGTTTTCAAACAATTGTTTCTGCACCAGCTTGAGTTCCTGGTTGTCCTTTAAGGTCTGTTCTACCTGTACGTCGGCGTTGACGTCTACAATGAAGCCTATCCAGCGCTGAATAATTTCCTTTTCGTTCTTCAGGGGAATAACGGTAATGAGGTGCCATAAAAAATTCCCGGATGACCGTTGCTTAAACCGGTATTTTCCATTGAGGGGAGTTTGTCTGCCCAGTGACGCGGCGAGATCCTTGACAAATATGGAGGCATCAGCCGGGTGAAGGAAATTTTTCCAGCTGGTGCTGTTCAGTTCTTTCGGGATGGATCCCAAAAAATCCTGTAGCCATTTGTTGGTATAATTGATCATTCCGCGGTTATTCACCGAGAACATCATCAGTGGGAGATTGTCTGTAAGGACGCGGTAATCATTTTCGCTTACCTTGATCTTTTCTGCGAGGTCCTGCAGCAATAGATTTTTCCTGCGCAGTTCGTCGTAGGGGGAGAGGGGAGGTTCTTTTTTGAAGTAATCGGCAAACGACTCGATCTTTATATCCGTGAGCGTTCCTGCGAAGCTCAGTTGTTGTTTCAGGATAATCTGGATTTCTTTTCCGGAACGGATGATCTCGATGTCATCCACGAGGCGTTTGGCATAAGCGCAGGCTTCATTGCATTTGAATGAGAAATCCGTTGTGTCGCGGATGATGATCTTCAGGAACTTCCTGGCGGCGCCGGTTTCGATCCCCAATGCGAGTATTGCATTTCTTCCGTGATCGATGGCGCACCGTGCAATTTCAGAGACTGCGGTGGCGATTGAAGTCTGGACGATGAGGGAGAATCCTGTGAGCTCGCACAATTTCATGGCCCTTTTGTGTGCCAGGATCAGGTCCATTTCATTTTCGAGTTTTACCTCAACAATTTCTTTCATGTTTGAATGACTTTTGCAATTAAGACAGAAGCATCGTCGTTGCCGCGGGCGAAATCGGTGTATAATGCCGCAGCCAGGATGGTGTTATCAAACTTAAATATGGTCGGATATTGATTCAGCGTCCATCGGGAACGGATTCCATCGGAACACATAATTAGGTGCTGGTTTTTCTCAACCGGAAGAACAGACGATTTCAATGAATTCGGAATGTTCAAACCAACGGTGCCATTAAATGACATATAACTTTTGAAATGAAGTCCTGTGAAGAGCCGGATGAGTATATTGCCCACGCCGCAGATCTTCCAGATCATTGCTTTTTTATCAAAGATGGCGAGCGCCATTACGAGTCCCCGTGTCCTTCTCACTTTATCATGCATTTGCCGGATAATTTCGGCCGGATCGCTTTCGTTTGAAGCCATAAAGCATTCAGCAGCCGAGTCGACGGCTGCTTTCGCATGCTCTCCATGCCCCAAACCGTCGGCGAAAAAAATTCGCACTTCATTGTCCGTTTTTATGACTCTGTAACCATCGCCACAGGTCGTTTCCCGTGGCTTGTTGAGACAAACTGCCCGTACTTCAAGGTCCGGGCCGGATTTAGGTGTATATTTTCTCTCATTCGTGGCGACGACGGAATACACGATCGTTCCCCATCCGAGAATGGAATATACCTGCGAGAAATCGCTCAGTCTTTCAATGGCGCCGAGTCCCTGCCCCAGGGTTCCAGTTGTTGAGACACCGTCTTTCATCATCCTTGCGGGATCGGACATGCCGGGTCCCTTATCAATGCATACAATCTCAAAAACTGCATCGTCACCGCTTTGCGTAGTTCGATACAATACTTCTCCGCTTCCAGCGTGCTTGATCAGGTTCGAAGTAATTTCGGATACGATGAGGTCGATTTCAGCAACTTGCTTTGGTTTAAAGGCTGCTTTTGTGACTTCCAGGTGAATTTCGCGTTTGATATAGGAGACGAAACTTCGCTCTTCTATACGGTAATTGATAAAGGCCTTACCCATTCTTCCACTTCGTGATCGTGACCGTTGTACCTTTGCTTACCACTGATTCAATATTAAATTCGCTTACAAGTCTTTTCGTTCCAGGTAATCCAAGCCCGAGGCTTTTGCCCGTTGAATAGCCGTCTTTCATGGCGAGGTTTATATCGGCAATACCCGGCCCTTCATCTATAAAGGTAAGTCTGATGCCGTTCTCCCGCCCTTTGCTCAACACCTCGAGCGTCACTTTTCCCCCGTTGGCATACTTTAGCATATTTCTCGCCAGTTCACTGGCAGCCGTGATTATCTTTGTCTGGTTCACCAGGCTCATGCCGATCTTCACGGCATATTCCCGCACCCTGTTTCTGAAGGGAATAACATCAATCTCGCGCGCAATCGCCATTGTATCTTTATTCAGGGTCACCACCATCGTCTGATTCCCCGGCAATATTTTCTTTGGCTGTAATCCTGCCTTTTAATAATTCCATCCCTTTCTCCACATTGAGCGCTGTGTGGACGCCTTTCAGGGGCAAACCAAGTTCCACAAGGGTTATTGCAACGGCGGGCTGCATGCCCACCACAACGGTTTCGGCATCCATGATCTTTGACATCGTCGCGATGTTGCCGATGATCCTTCCCATGAAGGAATCAATGATGCTTACTGCTGATATGTCAATGAGAACTCCGCGGGCGTCGGTCTTTTTGATCATCAATACGAGGTCGGCCTCAAGCGTTTCTGCCAGCCTGTCATATAAATCTACCTGAATGGTGACCAGGAGCAGGTCACCCATTCTGAGGATAGGTATTTTCTCCATTAACTTGAAAAAATTTTTAGTGATTGATAATTTGCGTTTGCTGTTTCCGTATCACCTGTAGTTGCATCATCTGAAATGCGGTCTTCAAAGCGCTCGCCAATGTTGATTTCGTGATGACATTGCTGAGGTCAATTCCGAGGTGAACGACGGTTTGTGCAATTTCAGGGCGGATGCCGCTGATAATACATTCAGCTCCCATCAGCCGGGTGGCGCTCACGGTTTTGATCAGGTGCTGCGCCACCAGTGAGTCTACCGCGGGTACGCCCGATATGTCGAGTATGGCGATACTGCTGCCGCTCTCAACGATTTCCTGTAACAGACTTTCCATCACGATCTGTGTCCGTGCGCTATCGAGCGTCCCGATGATCGGCAGGGCAAGTATCCCATCCCACACCCGGATGACCGGTGTCGAAATCTCTGATATTTCATCAGTCTGCCGCAGGATCACCTCTTCTCTTCCCTTGATGAAGGATTCGAAGGTGCTGATGCCAAAACTGTCAATCAATTTGCTGATTTTCATGCTTTGAACATACAGTTCCTGGGGGTCCTTTATCTCCTGCTGCAATATGCTGAGCAACGCTTCCTTGAGGCTGAAAACGTATCCGCCTGTTTCACGGGGAGTGAATCCCTGTTTGGCGCGCGATATTGAAATGGCACTGAGGGTGTCAACCACCGCTTCGAAGTCGCCGCTTTTGATATCGTCGATGCTTGTATCTTTCAGGTTATCGACAAATGAATTGAGCAATTCTTCGGATTGTGAGCGAAGTTCCTCATTGCTCATCAGGTCTTCCCGCAGAGACTCGTCCGCTATTTGCAGTTTGATCCAGGATTCCAGGATGCTCTTCTTTTTCTTTTGTAATACTTTAATGGCTTCGTTTTTCATGAAGGGAATAGTTATGAATGAATAGGTTAGGTTTGCGGAGAGGACTTATCAATGGCGCGATGGGGAATATATTGCCTGGTTATCGGTTTATAGTAGATTGTAACTTCTGTAAAAAATCATGCCCGCTCTTTCAAACCCGATTTCTTCAGGCTCGTG
>JBARAD010000149.1:0-1692 GCA_049791675.1 Chryseosolibacter sp. | reverse complement strand
TTTTTCAGGCCGGGCATCTTTGCGCTGAAATAATTGCTAAGCCGGCCTCAAACTCAAGGTTGTTTCAGGCATGTGTCCAAAACTGAATATTCCCCTAAATTTAGTTATTATAATTCTTATTCCACTTTCGTTTATTATCAAAGTCTCGGCGGATGATGATATGATTGGCGGTAGGATTTGATTGAATGGTTATTGGGATAAAGGCTAAAAAGCAGTATTTCGGCCTCAGCTGATACGCTTTCGAGGTTGTGTTATCCGGATTAATGATCCACCCTGATAAACTCCACTCTGCGATTAAGCGCCTTATTGGATGGTGTATCATTTGCGGCGATCGGCTGTGATTCACCTTTTCCGTCGGTTTGAATTCTGGTCTCATTAATACCAAAGGTTTTTACAAGCTCATTCTTTACAGCAGCTGCTCTCATTTTAGAAAGTGTGAGATTGGTCTCTTCCGAACCATCTGCATCAGTGTGCCCATCGATCCTGATTTTCAGTCCCGGGTTTTCATTCAGCACTGCTGCGATCTCTTTCAAGGTTCCATGTGATTCAGGTTTTACAACATCCTTATTTACGTCGAAGTAAATTCCGTAGCTGACAAGCTTGCCTTCCGTAATAAGCTTGTTCCGAAGATCCGGTGCCCCTACTGCGATGCGGATGTTGCTGACCATAGCGGCGCCATCCTCGAACCGAATCCGGTCCATCTGAATACTGGAGACAGCCAGCGCCTTGGGTAAATCGAACAGCTTGTTTTCATCGAGATATAGTCGTATCCGGGCCTTCTGGACCCATATCGAAATATGGTACTTCCTGTCCTTCGATTGATAATATTGTTCACCCTCCTTCCATCCGCTTAATGCAAGATCATCGCCTTCGTCAGTGTTGAAATGCGTGTTGTAACCGGAACGTCCGTAGTATTCGACTGAATATCGAAAGCCGGCCTTGCCCGGCGCAGAACCATGGTCGTAGGCTTTGGCATTGATGCTTTGCATCAGGCGTACATGGTAGCCTGACATATTACCTTCTTCGCCCGCGATGGGAATGACGTCAAATTCAATGGTATAGTTGTCGGGCAGACTCAGCAGGGCATCTGTCCAGATCGCCTGGCGTGTGTTGAACTTCATCCACTTTCCGGGATAGAGATTGGTCGTAACCACTTCCGCCGATTCATTTGTGTTCCATAGCGCCGGAAAGTCGCCTACGTTGTCCTGCGAAAAATCCTCGAAGAAGATCACTTTCTCGCCAGGAATAAAATCGAACTTAGAATAGGTCTCAAGGGATGGTGTCGTTTCCTGGGTTTTGCCCTCATCCGCTGATTTTGCTGTCTCCTGTTTTTCAGTTTCTGTCACTTCTTTCTCTTCCTTATCGGCTTTCTTTTCCTCTGCTTCCTCATCCGGAGATTCCTCGATCTTCTTCTCAACCGCTTGCTCCGTTTTCTTCTTCAATGCCCTCCTGATTTCCGGGATCTGTGCAGCGCTGGTCCCCGCGATCAGAAATGCGGCAAGCCAAATCATGTAGACTTTCATATAGTTTGTTTTTCGTAAAAATAAAAGTCAATCAAAGCCGGTTGTATGAGGGACATCATCGCTTTGAAAGATTCTTATTAGTTGTTAGTCCGTGAGGGAGTGTTGAAGCGGCTGCTGTGCAGGGCGGGGCAGGTGAATTCTGAGCGTGCATGAGCGGAATATTAAGCCC
>JBARAD010000148.1:0-1792 GCA_049791675.1 Chryseosolibacter sp. | reverse complement strand
GTGAATATACTGCGTTTTATTAACTGGTCGACGTCCTTATAGTGTGAGGGTCAACAGGAAGTATTGCCGGAAACAATTTCCAGCATCGTCATGCTACGAACATGGAGAAATCGGTTGCCTATCGACTCCCGCCAGAAAGGACCGAAGCCAGGATTTGGCCTTGATCAGGCGCGGTAACCAGCAGTGAATCAGCATCTGCCGGTCGAATCTTTTCATAGAAACGATTTGTCACAAATATTGTATGGATTTGTGACAAATGTCTGTGTATTTTGTCACAAAAACATCATATTTTTGTGACGTAATGAGAACATCCATATCGGTTCAGGACAAGATTACCAGCAGGCTAAGCCAGCTGTTGCCAGGCAGCATTCTCTTTGTTCAGGATTTTGCCTCAGAAGGGTCGGATGTTGCTGTCCGCCAGGCGCTGACCCGGCTCGTGCAGCAAGGCCTGCTCCGAAGACTAGCCCAGGGAATTTATACCATCCCGAAAAAACTTGGCAATCATGGTTTCATTTTACCGAATCCCGATGAGATTGCCGCCGCCGTCGCCAAACGAGATAAGATTCGCATCATCCCTACAGGAGAAATGAGTTTGTACAGGTTTGGACTTTCCGAACAGGTCCCTTTGAAATACGTTTACCTTACCGATGGTCCCTCAAGGGAAATCAAAATTGAAGAAAGGGAAGGGGAAACTAGTTATACGATAACTTTTAAACGCGCTGCTCCGAAAAATTTTTCAATGCGTGGAAGAATCAGCAGTCAGGTGATACAGGCCATGAAAGCCCTGGGTGAGAAGAATATCACCGATGCGATCATGGATAAGATTGAGAGCTTTATCATGCGTGAAAACCTTGACGATCTGGAGCACGATCTGCAGCAGGCTCCGGCATGGATCGCAAGACGGATACGAAATTCTTTTAATGTCTATAAGAATGAAAAGCTGGATAAAAAAACGAGAAGTCGAAAGACGTGACCTTTTGCGTTTGATTGCAGGCAAAACAAGTCTGCCTGACTACATGATCGAAAAGGACTTTTGGGTCACCATCGTTCTGCAGGCACTGTTTGGCAGCGAGATCGGCGAGCACCTGGCATTCAAAGGAGGAACGTCGCTCAGCAAATCATGGCAATTATTAAATCGCTTTTCCGAAGATGTGGACATTGTTATCAGCAAAAAGCTTTTTGGTTACAGGGACGAGGAGCAGTATGGTAAATCCGAGCGGGAGCGAATGCGGGATAAAGCAAACAAGTATAATAGAGAAACCGTTGTGCCTTTGCTCCAGAAAACAATCGTGGAGCACGGCATTCCAGCCACGGCATTTAAATTGTATGCTGGTGAGTATACCTCATCCGATGAAGATCCCACGGTCCTATGGCTGGATTATCAACCTGTCGTTGAGATCGCAAACGCCTACACGTTACCGCAGGTAAAAATTGAGATCGGTGTGCGGGCGATGATGGAACCTCTAGAGAACAGGAAAGTAATGTCACTGCTTTCGGCGGTTCTGGAACCTGATGATTTCGGGTATGTTCCGTCAGTGCTTCCACAGAGAACGTTCTGGGAAAAATCCTTTCTGCTGCACGAGCTTTTTCAAAAGCCCCTGGAAAAGATCAACACATTGCGAATGTCACGTCACTGGTATGACCTCGATCGGATTGATGCCGGCGGGTTTGCTGAGAAAGCCATGGCGGACGAAAAACTGTTTGATGCTATACGCAACCACAGGAAGACTTTTACGAAAGTTGCAGGGGTTGACTACGATGCGCTGTCGCCAAAAGCATTAGGGCTTTTTCC